>NZ_JBHXWI010000011.1:124682-206151 GCF_042671975.1 Rhodococcus sp. NPDC127593
CGTCGGCGGTCTCGTCCTCGACTATCTCGTCGGCCTGGGAGTCCTCGGCAACGTCGTCACCGACGGTTTCCGCGGCTTCGGTGCCCTCGTCGGCAGCCTCGACATCCACTTCGGCTGCCGCCTCGGCAGAAACACGCTCTTCGGCCAAAGCCTCATTCGTGTCGTTCTCGGGGGTGCTCACTGGGGCACTCGCTTCCTCTCGTCACTCACATACTTCGGATCCACCGGGGCGGATTCCGTCAACCGAACAACCAGGTGACGCCTTTGATGACCGCCAGATCCAACACGCCGATGAACGTCACCATGAACACCACGAATACCAGGACGACGCTGGTGTAGGTGATCATCTGCTTGCGATTGGGCCAGATGACCTTGCGCAGCTCGGCGATGACCTCGCGGAGGAACCGGCGCAGGCGCTTGAAGATGTTTTCCTTGCGCGGTTTGTCGGCGCGATCCTTCTTCGCCGGCTTGACCTTGGTGGTCGTGTCCGACTTCGACAGTTCCGGTGACTTCACGGAACTCGCGGCGACCTCGGCAGCTGCCGGCGAACGACGGCCCTGGCGCTTACCGCTGGGCTTGCCCGAGGGAGTGGCGGAACGCGTGGTGGCGTCGGCCGCGGTGTCGTCGGCACCGTCCGGGCGCGTCGACCCTGAAGTGTCGCCGTCGCGCTTGGCGCGCTCCTCGCTCACGTCGTTCCTCTCAGTCGCTGGCATCCGGGGGCAGGGGCGACAGGACTTGAACCTGCAACCTGCGGTTTTGGAGACCGCTGCTCTGCCAGTTGAGCTACGCCCCTTTGGTCGGGAGACCTGGTCCGAAACTAGCCTCGGACCAATTCTTGACCGACCTCTCTGTGATTACATGACACGCGCGCCACCCTTGCCGGCCGTACAGCACCGTAGGGCAGCGCGCAGCGCTGAGTAATCCCAGAAATCTCAGTGTACTTCAAAGCCCCGGAACAAACCCAATCCACCCGGCTGTCAGGCCAGACGGACCGTTGCGGTGGCGCGGCCGAAGATCTTCTTTCCCTCGGAACGCGCCACGATCGCGACTACTGCTGTCTTGCTTTCCTCGTCGAGCGACTTCACCTTACCGGTGTACTCGACCTGCGCGGCCTCGTCCTCACGGACGTAGACCGAGCTCGTGAAACGAACGTTGTATTCCTTGACCGCACCCGGATCGCCGAGCCACGACGTGACGAAGCCGCCGCCGAGACCCATGGTGAGCATTCCGTGCGCGATCACATTGTCCAGACCGGCGAGCTTGACGACCCCGTCGCTCCAGTGGATCGGGTTGGGATCGCCGGACACGCCCGCGTAGTTGACCAGGTCGCCACGCGTGAGCTTCACGATGCGCTCGGGGAGTTCTTCCCCCACCGAGACGTCCTCGAACTTACGAAGCGCCATGCATGATCACGTCCTTGACTGCGTGAGCGATGTTCTCGTCGACCTCGCCACCGGTGCGCGCGACGAGCGTCGTCCATGTGGTCTGAACGAGCTCGTCGTACTGGTCGGTGACGATGTTCTTGGTGACGATGATGTCGCTGCCGCCCATCTGACGGAACGACTCCAGGTACACGTCACAGACCAGACGGTCGCCGACCTTGATCGGCTTGTGGAACTCGAGCCGCTGGTCGGTCTGGAGAATCTGACTCGGATCGTAGCCAGTGACGATCTCCTTGAAGAGACGTCCCTGGGCGATGATGCCGACGAGCGAGATGAACGTCAGAGGAGCGAGGAGTCCGTCGTAGCCGAGGCCTTTCGCAGCTTCCTCGTCGTGGTGAGCGGGATGCCAGTCCTGCACGGCACGCGCGTACTCGCGCACCTTCTCGCGTCCGACCTCGTAGAAGTCGTCGACGCGGTAGTGGTGCCCGACCATCGCCAGTGCGTGCGCGGCAGGATCAGCAGGAACAGCCTCGGGCACGTATGCCTCTGTCTCCGTCACAGTGTCAGTCACGCGAAAGAACCTCTTCTACCCTTGACGTCAGCGCGTGAGGGCAGCCTAGAGGACTCCCTTCGCGAGCGCAGTCCTAGTTCCGGACCGTGTTACTTGGACTCGCGATGCGACTGGTGAGTTCCGCAGTTCGGGCAGAACTTCTTGATCTCCAGGCGATCGGGGTCGTTGCGCCGATTCTTCTTGGTGATGTAGTTGCGGTGCTTGCATACCTCGCAGGCCAAAGTGATCTTGGGCCGAACGTCAGTCGAGGAGGCCACGGGATGCCTTCTTTCGGGTGAATCTGATTACGAGCAATCAGGGTGGATCATGCATATTGTGTAGCGGTGACCGGACTTGAACCGGCGACGCAACGATTATGAGTCGTTTGCTCTACCAACTGAGCTACACCGCCTCGGTGTCGAGTGTCGCGCACTCGGCGCTCCACTTCAATCCAGCGAGCCCCCTAACGGAATCGAACCGTTGACCTTTTCCTTACCATGGAAACGCTCTGCCGACTGAGCTAAGGGGGCGTGCTTCGCTCGCACATCGCTGCGCGCTGAAGCCTTGACGAGATTACACAGAGTTCGCGTCCAGAACCAAATTGCCTGGTCACCGGCTTTCGCATGTCGCTGCAACCGACAGTTCGGGTGGGCAGCCCACGAAGGTCGGGGCGCCGGCCAGGCACCCGGTCTCGTCCCCGAACGACAGAACCCCGGTGAGCTGTCGCTCACCGGGGTTCTGTGTGTGGCAGATGTAGGATTCGAACCTACGTAGGCATAAGCCGACGGATTTACAGTCCGCTCCCATTGGCCGCTCGGGCAATCTGCCGGGTTGCACGAGGAGCGCGAAATCTGTGCGAAATCGCTCTCCGCTGCGGAAAGAAGAATACAACGAACGGCCCCCCGTTTTGCAAACCGGGTGGATACGGGCGGTTGCGAACCGATAGCGTCGAATCTGCTCGCCGGCATTCGGCGGGCGCCCGGCCGGGTCGCGGCGGGGAGAACTAGACGAAACCGGGAGTGTGAAGTGGCTGATTCGTCCTTCGATGTGGTGAGCAAGGTGGAGCGTCAAGAGGTGGACAACGCCCTGCATCAGGCCGGCAAGGAGCTGTCGACCCGGTTCGACTTCCGGAACACGGGAGCATCGATCGAATGGTCCGGCGAGGAAACCATCACCCTGACGGCCGACACCGAGGAGCGACTGCTCGCCGCCCTGGACGTCTTCAAGGAGAAACTGATCCGGCGTGACATCTCCCTGAAGGCGTTCGACGCAGGCGAGCCGGCGCAGTCCGGAAAGATCTACAAGCTGTCGGGCAGCCTCGTCCAGGGCATCACCACGGAGAACGCCAAGAAGATCACCAAGAAGATCCGCGACGAGGGCCCCAAGGGCGTCAAGGCGCAGATCCAGGGTGAGGAACTGCGGGTGAGCAGCAAGAAGCGTGACGACCTGCAGGCCGTCATCTCCCTGCTGAAGGGCGAGGACTTCGGGATCGCGCTGCAGTTCGTGAACTACCGGTAGGCGCTCCGCACCCGTGCGCCTTTCTGGTTGCAGGAACGACCAGAAAGGCGCACGGGCGGCGAAGCCGCCTACATGCCCGCCATGCGCTCGAGACGCTCGATCCGCTCGGCCATCGGCGGGTGGGTGGAGAACATCCGGCTCATCTTCTCGCCGGTGCGGAACGGGTTGGCGATCATCAGATGCGACTGCGCGGCGAGCTGAGGCTCCGGCGGCAGCGGTGCAGCCTGAGTGCCCTGCTCCAGCTTCCGTAGCGCGGACGCCAGCGCCAGGGGGTCGCCGGTGAGTTCTGCACCCGACTGGTCGGCCTGGTACTCCCGGGACCGCGACACCGCGAGTTTGACGACGGTCGCGGCGATGGGCCCGAGCAGCGCCACCAGGAGCAGCGCGATCGGGTTGGCGCCCTGTCCCCCGCCGCGCCCGCCGAACATGTTGGCGAACATGGCGAAGTTCGCGAGTCCCGACACGACGGCGGCCATGGCGCCGGCGACGGAGGAAATCAGGATGTCGCGGTTGTAGACGTGCGACAGCTCGTGTCCGAGCACGGCCCGCAACTCTCGTTCGTTGAGAATCTGCAGGATGCCGCTCGTGACGCACACCGCGGCGTGGCGCGGACTGCGCCCGGTGGCGAAAGCGTTGGGCGCGGAGGTGGGGCTGATGTAGAGCCGCGGCATCGGCTGGTGCGCGGTGGTGGCCAGTTCCCGGACGATGCGGTAGATGACCGGCGCCTGCACCTCGGTGATCGGCTGGGCGTGCATGGCCTTGAGTGCCATCTTGTCGCTGTTGAAGTACACGTACGCGTTCATTCCCACCGCGAACACGATCGCCAGCAGCAGGATGGTGGGGTTGCGGAACAACGCGCCGATGAACACGATCAGCGCCGACATGCCGACCAACAGAACCAGAGTCTTCGCCCCGTTTGCGTAGCGCACGTCACGCCTTCCTTGCCGTTGTCACCCGATCAGGTCGCCCGAGTTTCGGGATCTTGATCATTCAACGAAACACGGTGGCGGGACGGTTCCCGGTCGGACAACGAGAATCGGGTGAAGACGAGTCAGGTACTGACGATACGGCTCAGCCGACGCGCTCGATCGTGTAATCGACGAGCTTCACGAGGGCGTCGTTGGCGGGGCCCTGCGGCAGCTCGGCGAGCTGCGCGCGTGCCTGGACCGCGAACTCCTCCAGCTTGGCCTTGGCGGCGGCCATGCCGGGTGACCGTTCGAGGAGCGCGAGCGCCTCCGCGACGTCGTCGTCGTTGGTGACGGGTCCGTCGAGGAGCACCCGGAGGCGATCGGCGTCGGGTCCGTCGTCGCGCAGCGCGTACAGGACGGGCAGCGTGTGGACACCCTCGCGCAGGTCGGTTCCGGGGGTCTTGCCGGACTGCGCGGACACCGAGGAGATGTCGATGATGTCGTCGGAGATCTGGAAGGCGGTGCCCACGGCGTCGCCGAGTCGTTCGAGCCGCTTCACGTGGTCGGCGTCCGCGCCGGAGAAGGTGCCGCCGAAGCGCCCGCACGCCGCGATGAGCGAGCCCGTCTTCTCCCACACGACCTTGAGATAGTGCTCGACCGGATCCTGTTCGCCGCGAAGTCCGATCGTCTCGCGCATCTGGCCGGTGACGAGTTCGGCGAACGTCTCGGCGATGATGCGCACCGCCTCGGGACCGAGGGTCGAGACGAGACGGGACGCGTGCGCGAACAGATAGTCGCCGGCGAGGATCGCAACGCTGTTGCCCCACCGCGAGTTCGCACTGGGTGCACCGCGGCGCATCGACGCCTCGTCCATCACGTCGTCGTGGTAGAGCGTGGCGAGGTGGACCAGCTCGACGACGGTGGCCGCCGTGACCACCGACGGGTCGGAGGCCTTCGGTCCGAGCTGGGCGGTGAGCACCGTGAACAGCGGACGGAAACGCTTGCCTCCCGCCTTCGCGAGATGCAATGCGGCCTCCGTGAGGAAATCCTCCCCGTCGGAGAGCTCACTGACCAGCAGTTCCTCTACTTGCTTCAGTCCTTCACGGACCGTGGCAGCGAGCTGCGGGTCGCCGAGATCGATCCCGGCGACCGTAGTGCCCACTACAGCGTCGGCAGCGGTGTGTGCTGCGCCCTCGGTGCTCACGTTCTCAGTACCCATCCTGTCGTCAGTGACGGCTCGGTTCCCGCGCCGTCGGTGGCGGCTCGGCTACCACGGTAGTGAACCTAGCGGTTCCACCGCCCGTCGGCCTCGCCGCGGTCGCATAGCGAAGCCTGACAGGATGTAGGTGTGGTCGCAGCAGAACAGTCCCCCGCGGGATCCCCGCATCCCACCGCCACCGATGTCCTGGTCATCGGTGCTGGTCCGGCCGGTTCCTCGGCTGCCGCGTGGGCGGCGCGCGCGGGACGTGACGTGGTCCTCGCCGACGCGGCGGTGTTCCCCCGCGACAAGACGTGTGGCGACGGACTCACCCCGCGTGCCGTCGCCGAACTCGACCATCTCGGTCTCGGCGACTGGGTGCGGTCGAAGGGGACCAACCGCGGGCTGAGGCTCAGCGGGTTCGGCCACGAGCTCGAACTCGAGTGGCCGGGCAGGTCGTTCCCGGCCGTCGGCAGCGCGGTGGCCCGCACCGAACTGGACGACAGGATCCGCGCCACCGCCGTCGACGCCGGAGCCGTCATGGTGCAGGGTGCCAAGGCGATCGGGGTCGAACGGGACGGCGACCGGGTGACGGCGGTGACCCTGAAGACCTCCGACGGAACCCATACCATCGGCTGCCGGACGCTGATCGTCGCCGACGGCGTCCGGTCCACGCTGGGCAAGCAGCTGGGTCGCGAATGGCACCGGGACACGGCCTACGGTGTGGCCGCCCGCGCCTACATCGCCACCGATCGCAGCGCCGACCCGTGGATCACCTCGCACCTCGAACTGCGGGACGATGCGGGGACGCTGCAGTCGGGCTACGGCTGGGTGTTCCCCCTCGGCACCGGAGAGGTGAACATCGGCGTCGGCACCCTCGCCACCGCCAAACGTCCGGCCCCGGGTGCGCTGCGACCGCTGCTCGACCTGTACACGGCACAGCGCCGCGACGAGTGGAACTGGGACGGCGAGCTGCGCGCGGTGGCGTCGGCGTTGCTGCCGATGGGCGGTGCGGTGTCCCACATCGCAGGCCGGAACTGGGCGATCATCGGCGACGCGGCGGCGTGCGTGAATCCGCTGAACGGCGAGGGCATCGACTACGGGCTCGAAGGCGGACGCCTGATCGCGGAGATCCTCGACGCCGACGACCTGACGGAGCTGTGGCCCTCGATTCTCCGGGAGCGGTACGGCCGGGCGTTCTCCGTGGCGCGGCGACTCGCCGGACTGCTGACCGTCCCCCGGGTTCTGCCCACCTCCGGTCCGGTGGCGATGCGGTCCCGGGCGCTGATGACCGTCGCGGTCCGGGTCATGGGCAACCTCGTCACCGAGGAAGACAGCGACCTCACCGCCCGCGCGTGGCGGGCATCCGGGCTGCTGTCGCAGAAGGTCGACTCGCGACCGCTGTTCGGCTGACGTTCAGCGGGTGGCGCGGTGCAGGGCCACCACACCGCCGGTGAGGTTGCGCCACTGCACGTTCCGCCACCCGGCGGCCTCGATGCGCAGCGCGAGTTCCTGCTGGGTCGGCCAGGCGCGGATCGACTCCGCGAGGTACACGTAGGCGTCGGGGTTACTGCTGACGGCGCGCGCGACCCGCGGCAGCGCCTTCATCAGGTACTCCATGTAAACCGTGCGGAACGGCCCGAACACCGGGGTCGAGAACTCGCTCACGACGAGGCGGCCGCCGGGCTTGGTGACGCGGGCGATCTCGCGGAGACCGGCGTCGAAGTCGGAGACGTTGCGCAGTCCGAAGGAGATGGTCGCGGCGTCGAACGCGGCGTCGGCGTAGGGCAGGTGCATCGCGTCGCCCGCGACCATCGGGACGTGGCGTCCACTGCCGGCCTGCAGCATCCCCTTGGAGAAGTCGGTGGCCACACACCACGCACCCGACCGTCCGAGTTCGACGGTCGACACGCCGGTTCCCGCCGCGAGGTCGAGAACGCGCTCCCCCGGCTTCAGTGCCAGGGCCGAGCGCGTCGCCTTGCGCCAACTGCGGTCCTGACCGAACGACAGGACCGTGTTGGTGAGGTCGTAGCGCTTCGCGACGCCGTCGAACATCGACGCGACCTCGTGCGGATCCTTTTCGAGCGACGCCCGCGAACCGTGTGTAGTTGCCACGCCCGAAACGCTACCAACCGCGCCCGCCGCCGATGTCGGCGCCGGGCGCGGTGGCGTGGCGGTCACTTCTTGGAGACCCGCACCAGCTTCTTGTTGACAAATTCGTCCATCCCCCACGGACCGAGTTCGCGGCCCACGCCGGAGCGCTTGACGCCACCGAACGGCAACCCGGGAAGCGTCGTGCCGTGTTCGTTGACGAAGGCCATGCCGACGTCGAGCCGGTCGGCGACCTCACGTGCCCCGTCGAGGTCGGTGCTCCACACCGAACCGCTGAGACCGTAGGAGGAGGAGTTGGCGAGTTCCACGGCTTCGTCGGCGGTGGCGACCTTGTAGACGACGCCGACCGGGCCGAACAGTTCCTCGCTGTACGCCCGCATCTCGGGGGTCACGTCGACGAGCAGAGTCGGTTCGACGTACGAGCCGGGGCCGTCGATCTTCTTCCCGCCGGCGAGGAGCGTCGCGCCCTTGGCGATGGCGTCCTCGATCTGCTCGATCAGCGAATCCGCGGCGCTCTGCGAGGACAGCGGCCCGAGGACGGTCTTCGCGTCGAGCGGATCGCCGGTCGGGGTGGCCTTGAACGACTCGGCGAGCTTCGAGACGAACTCGTCGTAGTTCGGCTCGGTCACGATGAATCGCTTGGGCGAGTTGCAAGCCTGGCCCGCGTTGGACAGGCGGGCACGGGTCGCGGTCTTGACCGTGGCGTCCATATCGTTGGTGTCGAGGACGACGAACACGTCGGACCCGCCGAGTTCGAGCACCACCTTCTTGAGGTTGCGGCCCGCCGTCTCGGCGACGCTGGTCCCGGCCCGCTCGCTGCCGGTGAGGGAGACACCCTGGACACGCGGATCCGCGATCATGTCGGCGATCTGCTCGTTGGTGGCGAACACGTTGATGTACGCATCCTCGGGGAGACCGGCCTGCCGGAAGATCTCCTCCATCAGCAGCGCCGACTGCGGACAGTTCGGGGCGTGCTTGAGCAGCACGGTGTTGCCGAGCATGAGGTTCGGCGCCGCGAAACGGGCGACCTGGTAGTACGGGTAGTTCCACGGCATCACGCCGACGAGCGCACCGATCGGCCTGCGGTAGACCACGGATTCGTCCGCGCCCGGCACGTCGAGTCGTTCCGCCTCGAGCAGTGCGGGGCCGTTGTCCGCGTAGTAGCGGTAGATCGCCGAGGAAAGCTTGACTTCGCCTTTGGCCTCCCGGACGGGTTTGCCCATCTCGAGGGCGATCATCCGCGCCAGTTCGTCTTCACGCTCCGCGTAGAGATCGGCGGTTCGGCCCAGAATCCGGGCGCGTTCCTCGGCGGGGGTCGTCCGCCAGTCGAGATATCCGCTGTGGGCGCGGGAGAGCGCCGACTCCACACCTGCATCGTCCAAGGTCGTGAATTCCCGGACGGTTTCACCGGTCGCGGGATTGACAGTCTTGTACTTCGCCATACTCCGGGCAACCACGAGACGGCCTCTCGAATTCCCCACCGGTATCGATCCGGTGGTCAGGCCGCTCGGGACTCGCGAAAGTCCTGCCCGCCCACAACCGCCGCGTAGTGGCCCAGCAGCTCGTCGCAGATCGCGGGCCACGTGCGGTGCAGCACCGACTGCCGGGCTGCCTCCCCGAAGCGGGCCCGCATGCGGCGGTCGCGCAGTGCGTCGACGGCGCTCGGCAGCAGTTCGCCGAACCGGTCGACCGGGAGCAGGTAGCCGTTGCGGCAGTGCGCGACCAGATCGCGCGGTCCGCCGGCATCCGGTCCGATCACCGGCACCCCGCTGGACAGCGCCTCCTGTACCGCCTGGCAGAACGTCTCGTGCTCGCCCGGGTGGACGAAGACGTCCAGGCTCGCGTAGGCCTCCGCGAGCTCCACACCGCCGAGTTGGCCGGTGAACACCGCATCGGGCATCAACCGGTGCAGGCGGGCGCGCTCCGGGCCGTCGCCGACGATCACCAGCCGGACCCGCTGGTCGTCTGCGAGTGCGGCCAGCCGCTCGACGTGCTTCTCGGGTGCGAGCCTGCCCACGAATCCGACGACCAGCCGGTCCGAGCCGCCCAGCCAGGAGTCCCGCAAAGCGGTGCTGCGGCGGGACGGCGCGAATCGGGTGGTCTCCACGCCGCGGGCCCAGCGGTGGACCCTCGGAATCCTCTGCTCGGCGAGTGCCTCGACCGCCGACGTGGACGGCGCGAGGGTGCGGGTGCAGCCTCTGTGGATGCGACGCGTCCAGGCCCACGCCGCGCGGCTGGTGATGCCGAGGCCGTAGCTCTCGGCGAAACCCGCCACGTCCGTCTGGTACACCGCGACCGTGGGGACGTCGAGCCGGTGGGCCGCACCGAGCCCGCCGGCACCGAGGAGGAACGGTGACGCCAGATGCACGACGTCGGGGTCGAACGCCCGCAGCGCGGCGGTGAGTCCGGGCTGCGGCAGACCCACCGGGAGCGAGCTGACCTTCGGCACCATCACCGCGGGCACCCGGTGGACGGGCACGCCGTCGTGTTCGGTCGGCGCGGACGTCTGCGATCCCACCGTGTCCGGGGCGACGACCATCGCCTGGTGTCCGGTGCGCTGGAGGTGGTCGAGGACCCGCAGCACCGAGTTGGTCACACCGTTCATGTTGGGAAGAAACGATTCCGCGACGATGGCTACTCTCACGCGCTCAGCGTGGCAGTGCTCGTAGTCACAGCAGCGAGATCGACGTGACGGTCGCGCGAAGTTCCGGGAAACTCAGGATGACACTGCCGGCGAGGGCTCTGCCGAATTCTCCCGCCGCCGCAGGTACCAGATCACCGGTCCCGCGATCAGCCAGGTCACGACGATCAGCGAACCAGCGGGGACGACGGCCACGCTGGCGTCGCGGCCGGACACCCGCACCAGGTCGGGGTCGCTGCGCGCGTACTCGACGTCGATCCGCTGCCCCACCGTGAGCTTGGTCGGGTACAGCACGCCGAGTTCGGGGTTGTGCGTCACCCCGTCCGGCGTGACGAAGCTGATGGCCGACCGCAGCGACCCCGCCGACAGCACCTCTGCGGTAGCCACGCCCCGGTCGGATTGGATCGTGTGGTCGTTGCGCCAGGCGGCCAGGACGAGGAGCACGGCCAGGATCGAGATGCCGATCGCCGTCACCAACACCCCGCGCCGGACACGCCGCGTCACTTTCGCATTCACAGTTGTGCCCGCACCGCGGCGTGCAGTTCGCGCAGCCCGGAACGTTCGGTGGTCACCTCGAGCACCCGGATTCCGCGGTCGCCGGGCGCTTCGGGCGCGCTCAGCCGCGTCGACAGCTCACCCAGACCCACCAGATGATGCTCCACCCGGTAGGCGGCGCACAGTGCGGCGAGATCCATACCGTGCGGAGTACCGAAGACCCGCTCGAACACCCCCGCGTACTGCGGATCGCCCTGCTCGAGCAATTCGAAGATGCCGCCACCGTCGTCGTTGGCGACCACGATCGTCAGGTCCCGGGGCCGCGGTTCGCCCGAGCCGATGAGCAACCCGGACGCGTCGTGCAGGAACGTGAGGTCGCCGAGCAGGGCCACCGTCCGCCCCTCCTCGTAGGCCAGGGCCGCCCCGACGGCCGCGGACACGGTGCCGTCGATGCCGGCGACACCCCGGTTGGACAGCACCCGGATCTTCGGTGCGGGATAGCTGACGAGTGCCGCGTCACGCACGGGGTTGGACGCCCCGAGCAGCAACTGGTCACCGTCGGTGAGGGCGTCCATGACGGCGGCCGCCACGTGCAGCCCCGTCGACTTCGGGTGGGCGGCGAGTTGCGCGCGCACCGCCTTGTCGGTGTGTTCGGACAGCGTGCGGCACCGGTTGATCCACGCCCGGTCGGGCTCACCGGACACGACGGCGCGGGTGCCGGTGGCCAGCACGTTGCCGGACACGTCGGGCCAGCGGGGGCCGGTGGTAAGCGCGTAGACGGCCACCGCCGGATCGGCGAGGACCTTCGACACGGACCGGTGGAGCGTGGGGCGTCCGGTGATGACGGCCTGCCGCGGTTTGAGCTGCGGCAGCGCCATCGGATGCACCGGAATGCCGTGCAGTGGCGCGGTCGGCTCGGCGACCGTCGGCAGTCCGGCGAGTTCCGACCGGAGCGCAGACCCGTGCCCGGAGATCACGATGGTGTCGGGGGTGATGTCGAGGTCCATCGGCACGTCGAGCGTCGCGTGCTGGGTGGTGGTCCACGCCGCCCCACCCGGCCGTCCCTGCGGGACCGGACCCTGCGCGTGGACGTCGGGAACGAGCGGTTCCCGGAGCGGGATGTCGAAGTGCACGGGACCGGCGTTGCCCGACCTCGTGCCGCGCGCCGCGGCGAGGACCCGGCACACGGCCGAACGCCACTGGCTGTTCTGCCGGGCGTCGTCCTCGGCCAGGCCCAGGCTGATGGTCGCGCGCACCTGGCTGCCGAACAGTCCGAGTTGCTCGATGGTCTGGTTGGCGCCCGTGCCGAGCATCTCGTACGGACGGTTGGCGCTGAGCACCACGAGCGGCACCCGGGCGTAGTTCGCCTCGAGGACCGCGGGTCCGAGATTGGCGACCGCGGTGCCGGACGTCATGACGATCGGGACGGGGCGCTTGCCGGCCACGGCCAGGCCGAGCGCGAGGAATCCCGCGGTGCGTTCGTCGATGCGCATGTGTAGACGCAGCCGGCCCTCGAGATCGGCGGCCTGCAGGGCGAACGCCAGCGGCGCGTTGCGCGAACCCGGGCAGAGCACGACCTCGCGTACTCCCCCGCGGACCAGTTCGTCGACGACCGCGGTGGCTTGTGCAGTGGACGGGTTCACGACATCAAGAGTGTCAGATACTCCGGCAACCCTGTCCGGCGACCTCGCCGGGTGAGTTCACGGCCACATCGCGGGCGCTGACACCATGAACGCATGCGCACTCTCTTCGATCCCGCCGAGCTTCCCCCACACCGCATGTATCAGGTGCTGACCGCTTCGATCGTGCCCCGGCCGATCGCGTGGGTGTCCACCGTCTCGGCGGACGGGGTGGCCAACCTGGCCCCGTACAGCTTCTTCTCGGTGTCCAGCACCCACCCGCCGGTGGTGCAGTTCACCTCGGTCACCCGCAAGGACAGTCTCCGCAACATCGAGGCGACGGGAGAGTTCGTGATCAACCTGGCGACGGAGCCGCTGATGTCGACGGTCAACGCCAGTTCCGCCACGTACGACAGCGACGTCGACGAGTTCGCCGCGCTGGGCATCGACACCGAACCCAGCGAGCGGGTCCGTCCCGTCCGGGTCGCGGGTTCGCCGGTCGCCATCGAATGCACCCTGCACCAGGTGATACCTGTCGGTGACTCGTTCGTGGTGATGGGCGACGTCGTCACGGTCGCGGTGCGGCCCGAGGCGCTCGCCGACGACGGACTTCCGGACTTCGCGGAACTCGCCCCGCTCAGCCGCCTCGGCCGCAACGAGTGGGGCCTGCCGCCGAAGGTCGTGATGCGCGACCGCCCTCGTCGCCCCGAATAACAGATCGATTGGTTAGGCTTACCTGACAAAATCGCACCGCTACCCGGGGGAGTAACCAAACGCCATGGCTCAACGCAGCAAGTTCGTCAAACCTCAGAGTCGCCGGATCGCGTCCGCTCGAGTCGTCGCGGGCAAGCAGATCAGCCCGAACTTCGTCCGCGTCACGATCGCGGGCGAAGAACTCGACTCCGTCAGCCCGATGGGGTTCGACCAGTGGTTCCGGATGTTCATCCCCCAGCGGGGACAGAGCACGCTGCGGCTTCCGACCAGCGCGAGCAACCTCTGGTACGCCCAGTACAAGCTGATGTCCAAGGACACCCGGCCGGTCGTGCGCAACTACACGATCCGCGAGATCCGCGTGGCGGGATCGGGAACGTTCGGCGACACCACCGAGATCGACATCGACTTCGCCTCGCACGGTGACCTCGGTCCCGCATCGGCGTGGGCGGACGCGGCTGCGGCCGGTGACGAGGTGGCGATCCTCGACGAGGGCCTGATCTACAACCCGACGCCGGACGCCGAGTGGCAGCTGCTGGTCGGTGACGAGAGCGCCCTTCCCGCAATCGTCGGGATCCTGCGATCGGCACCGCGGGACCTGCGGGCCGAAGTGTTCGTCGAGATTCCCGATGCCGAAGACGCGCAAGATGTTTCGGTGGGTGACGGCGTGAACGTGCACTGGCTGGTGCGCGAGGACGCCGATGCCCGTCCGGGAGTGCTCGCGTTGAACACGGTGAAACAGGCGGAACTGCCGACCGGGCCGTCCTATACGTTCGTCGCCGGCGAGAGCGAGTTGACGACGGCGTTGCGCCGCCACCTCGTGAACGAGCGCAGCATCCCGAAGTCGAACATCTCGTTCACCGGGTACTGGCGCCACGGCCACGCTGCCAACTGACCACAGGTGAGTGGCACGGCACGCCTGGGCGCGCCGTGCCACTCACCTGGGTTCTCAGTTGGCGTGCTTCTGAACGAGGGCGCCCAGACGCGGAAGTGCCTCGATCACATTCTTCTTCGCCGACGGACGCAGCGACGAGTACACCTTCTTGACAGCACCGCGGTCGCTGCCCTCGATACGCTCGTCGGTCACACCGAGGAGCGAGTCCGAGACCTCGTCGCTACGCGCGACCAGGTACTCGGAGAATCCGGCCTCACCACTGACGGTGAAGGCCTGCCAGTACGGCTCGAGCTTGGCGACGAATGCCGGCAGCAGGCCCTCGATGGCGTCCGGCACGATCGACGGTCCCACCTTCTTGACGGCGCCGTATCCACCCTTGAGTGCCAGTCCCGAGGCCCCCGACTTGTCCGAAACCTCCGCGTCGATGAGAGCCTGGACGTCTGCGATGACCGCAGGAACGCGCGACTCGTCGAGCAGGGTTTCGTTCAGAGCTGCAACCACTTTCAATGCCTCCGTATTGACTGAGCGATCAGGTCCGGCCAGACACTATACGAAAAACCGGACTCCGCGTTGTTCGAGCAGGCCATGGCACCGGCGCGTCCGCTCGATCCACCAGCGTGAACGCTCCGCGGACGCGGCGAGAGCCGCGACGCGTTCGACGTCGGGTACCACCGCTTCGACGGTGAGCTCGCCGTCGACGGGTTCGCGGGCACGGGCCACGTCCGCCTCGAAGAGTCCCCCGGTACCCAGGCCGCACGCGAACTGCAATTCGGTGAGGGCTGCGGCAGCGGCGACACCGGCGGCGATGCCGACAGCGGTGTCCAAGGCGCTCGACACGACCACCGGCACACCGTACGACGACAACTCGTCCGCGAGCGACAGCAGCCGCCGCATCCCCCCGAGCGGGGCGACCTTCACGACGGCCACATCGGCACCGCCTGCCCGCACGACCTTCAGCGGATCCTCGGCGCGCCGGATGCTTTCGTCGGCGGCCACGCGCACGTCGGGCATCCGCCTGCGGACCTCCACCAATTCGGGCACACTCGCGCACGGCTGCTCGGCGTATTCGAGCGGACCGTCCGCGGTCAGTGCCCGCAGCGCGGTCTCGGCCTCGTCGACCGACCATCCCCCGTTCGCGTCGACGCGCACGTTCGGAACGAGTGCGCGGACCGCCCGCACCCGCGCGACGTCGTCGTCGAGGGTCTGACCACGTTCGGCCACTTTCACTTTCGCGGTCCGCGCCCCGGGGTAACGGTCGAGCACGGCGGGCACCCGGGCGGCGTCGACGGCAGGGACGGTGGCGTTGATCGGCACCTGCGTGCGCACCGCGGGCGGCGGCCCCAGCCAGGCGTCCTCGATCGCCGACTGCAACCAGTGCGCCGCCTCGTCGTCCGCGTACTCGGGGAACGGCGCGAACTCGCCCCACCCTGCGGGACCGCGCAGCAGCAACGCTTCTCGCGTCGTGATGCCGCGGAACCGCATGCGCATGGGCAGACTCACCACGACGGCGTCGGCCAGGACCTCCTCCACGGAGGGCAGGGATGTCACGGGGTCAGGGCTGCCCGGGCAGCAACTGGAGCATGAGGGCCTCGCAGTCGGCGAGCAACGTGTCGTCCTGCATCAACCGTGCGGTGATGAACGTCTTGCGCCCCTCCACGCGGTCGACGCTGCCCTCGACGGTCAGACGCGTGTCGAGCGGGGTGATCGCGCGATAGTTCACGTGCAGGTAGGCGGTGCGACTGATGGGCCGACCGTACGCGTGGACGATCATGCCCATCAGGTCGTCGAACAGCAGCGGCAGCGTGCCGCCGTGCGCGGCGCCGTTGCCACCGAGGTGGTAGCGCCGGAACATGCCCACGCTGCGCACCCCGTCAGGCCCGAACTTCTCGATGGTCCACGGCGGCATGAGGAGACTCCCCCGGCCCGGCAACTCGATCGTGCGGCCCGCCGGCGACCGCCCCTCGGGAACGACGTGCGGTCCGAGCAGTTCGGCCAGCTTCTCCACCTGGTCCGCGGCCTGCGTGAGCACGTCGTCCGGGGCGTCGACCGACACCGCGAGGTCCTGCAACGTGCGCATTCCCTCGACGAACCGCGCCCAGTCCGGACCGGGTGTCACCGGCTCGTACTTGGGGAACCCGCCGTGGTGCTCGTACTCGTCGTCGCCCTTGCCGTCGAGACGGGTGACGTCGGCAGCCTGTTCGCTCATACCTGCACGGTAAACCCGGGCAAACCCGTGCGCGCGCGGACACCCGCCGACGGCACCCGATAACCTCGGAGCCGTGACTTTCAACCCGCAGCACTGGCGACCGGTTCCCGGTTTCGAGAACCTGACCGACATCACCTACCACCGGCATGTCACCCAGGGAATCGTCCGGGTGGCGTTCGACCGTCCCGAAGTGCGCAACGCCTTCCGCCCGCACACCGTCGACGAGTTGTACCAGGCGCTCGACCACGCCCGGATGACGTCCGACGTGGGCGCCGTGCTGCTCACCGGCAACGGTCCGAGCCCCAAGGACGAGGGCTGGGCGTTCTGCTCCGGCGGCGACCAGCGCATCCGCGGACGCAGCGGATACCAGTACACCGAGCAGGATGCGACCACCGGCCGCGCCGGCGAAACCGCGGACACCGTCGACAAGGCCCGCGCCGGACGTCTCCACATTCTCGAGGTCCAGCGGCTGATCCGGTTCATGCCGAAGGTCGTCATCTGCCTCGTCAACGGCTGGGCCGCGGGCGGCGGTCACAGCCTGCACGTGGTGTGCGACCTGACGCTCGCCAGCCGCGAACACGCCCGTTTCAAGCAGACCGACGCCGACGTCGGCAGCTTCGACGGCGGATACGGCAGCGCCTACCTCGCCAAGATGGTCGGCCAGAAGTTCGCCCGCGAGATCTTCTTCCTCGGTGAGACGTACACCGCGGAGGAGATGCACCAGATGGGCGCCGTCAACAAGGTCGTCGACCACGCCGAACTCGAGGACGTCGCGATCGACTGGGCCACCAAGATCAACGGCAAGTCCCCGCAGGCGCAGCGCATGCTCAAGTACGCGTTCAACCTGCAGGACGACGGTCTCGTCGGTCAGCAGCTGTTCGCCGGCGAGGCAACCCGCATGGCGTACATGACGGACGAAGCCGTCGAGGGCCGCGATTCCTTCCTCGAGAAGCGCGAACCCGACTGGACGCCGTACCCCTGGTATTTCTGACGCGGCCCGCATCCCGTACTTCTGAGGTCCCCTACGTGTACTCGACCGCCATGCGGTCGATGGTGCCGTTGAACGGGAACGGCGCCCGGTCGTAGTAGTCCAGCGACACCGGGGAACCGAGGCAGGTGCCGACGTCGAGACAGTCGTTGGCTGTGAACAGCAACGGCACGCTCACCGGCACCTGCCCCTCCCCGACGACACTGCCGTCGACACAGAGCTTCACGTTCAGCGGGCCGCCGGGCCGCGCCTCGACGAACTCCGTGACCACCTGCACCGTGCGGGTGCCCGGCGGGATCGGCACGGTCGAACGAATCTTGGTGCGCATCAGGATGAACAGGTTGTACTCGAAACAGAGGTAGCCGTCGTCGACGAAGCACGTGAGTCCGCCGGCGTTGCTTCCCAGTGCGTAGAGCACTCCGCTCGGATTCTCCGGCGCCGAGAGGTCGAGGGTGACCCGGTTGTTCTTGTTGCCCAGCGCGGGAGCGCAGAACTCGGGCATGCGGATCGTGTCGCCGGAGAACTCCCAGCTCGTGTACGGCGTCGTGATCCGCTGTTCGGGATGCAGTGCGATGACCCACAGCCCGCCGCCGACCGGGAGCGCATTGTTCTTCGCGGCCTCGATCGCGAACAGTTCCCGCAGTTGCGCCAGCTTCTGCGGATGCTGCTCGGCGAGGTCCCGGTTCTGGGTCCAGTCCTCGTCCAGGTTGTAGAGCTCCCACACGTCGTCGTCCGGGCTCCAGTCGCGGATGCCACCGGGCACACCCGCCGCCCAGGGTGCGCGTGGCCCGAACGCGGACGCCATCCAGCCGTCGTGGTAGATCGCCCGGCTGCCCATGATCTCGAAGTACTGGGTGAGCTTTCCCCCTGTCGCGCCGGGTTCGACGAGCGTCTGCGCGAAGCTGGCGCCGTCTACCGGGTCCTGCGGAACACCGTTCACCGTCCGCGGCGGGGTGATCCCGACGATGTCGTACAGCGTCGGCATCACGTCGTTGCAGTGCAGAAAATGCGTGCGGGGTGTCGGGTCGGGGGTCACCTTCGCCGGCCACCGCACGACCATCGGGTTGCGGGTGCCACCGAGATGGGACGCCAATAGCTTCATTCCCTTGTACGGCGCGCTGCCCGCCCACGCCCAGCCCGCGTGATACATGTTGTCGGTCTTCGGCGACCCCAGGACGTCGAGACCACCGAGTTGTTCGAGGGCCGCGATGTGCTGCGCCGGTGTCGTGGGAATGCCGTTCTGCGCCAACAGTTCACTGATCGTGCCGTTCTGCCCCTCACCGGACGAGCCGTTGTCGCCCCAGATGTACAGGATCAGCGTGTCGTCCCGGTACCCCAAACGGTCCAGCTCGTCGAACAGCCTGCCCACCTGGACGTCACAGTGCTCGGCGTACCCGGCCGCGACCTCCATCAGCCGACGCTGGAAGGGCTTCTCGTCCTCGGGAATGTCGTCCCACGCGGCCATCGTCGGATCGCGGTCGGTCAGCTCCGCTTCGGGGGGAATCCAGCCCTTCTCCTTCGCCCTCGCGAAGACCCGCTCCCGGTAGGCATCCCAGCCGTCGTCGAACTTCCGGGCGTACTTGTCGGCCCACGGTTTCATGATGTGGTGCGGTCCGTGCAGGCAACCGCTGGCCCAGTACATGAAGAACGGCTTGTCGGCGTCGAACGCCTTGTGCCTGCGCAGCCAGCCGATGGCGTCGTCCGCGAGATCCTCACTGAGGTGGTACCCCTGCTCCGGGGTCTTCGGGGGCAGCACCACCGTCGTGTTACGCACCAGGTTCGGCTCGTACTGCGACGCCTCGCCGGCGAGGAATCCGTAGAAGTACTCGAACCCGAGACCCGTCGGCCAGTTGTCGAACGGACCGGCGGCGGTGGTCTCCTCGGCCGGCGTGTTGTGCCATTTCCCGAATGCGGCAGTGCTGTACCCGTACTGGCGCAGGACCTCGGGCCCCGTCGCACTCGACCGGGGGATGTGGCCGGAGTAGCCGTCCCAGTCGTTGGCCAGCTCGGCGATCTGCCCGTTCCCCACGCGATGGTGGTTGCGGCCGGTCAGCAGCGACGCCCGGGTCGGCGAACACATTGCGGTCGTATGGAATCGGTTGTACCCGACACCGTCCTGCAACATCGCGTCGAGCGTCGGGGTGTTCACCTCACCGCCGAGGCCGCTCGGCAGACCCGGCCCGGCGTCGTCGATGAGGACGATCAGAACGTTCGGGGCGTCGTCGGGGAGCCTCCGCTTCTTCGGATGGGGGCTGTACACCGACTCCTGCATCGTCCGGCCGGCGATGCTTCCCGACGGCGTCGGCGGAAATGGTAACGATTCGCCGCCCGGCATCGGCTCGCCTGTCACGCTCGAACTCATGGCCCAGTCCCCTCGTCGTCCGACGCTGTCGATCCAGTCCAGCACCGGGCGGTCACGCACGAGTAGACCCTCGGAGGGTGAAATACGCGGGCGGATTCGTCGCCTCGGCAGGAGAGGGCACGCGGCGTCTCCGATTCGGGCACACTGACCCACATGAGCATCGACCGCGAGCTCCCCGCACCGGAACATCGTCGTCCGCCCGGAGTGAGTGACGACACCGTCGCCGCGCTCGGAAAGTTGTCGGAGGCCCTCGAAACGGTCGAGCGTGCCCGCGGGCACCTCTACTCGTTCCATCAGCTGATCGGACACGCCGATCTTCAGCTCGGTGAAGCCGTCGACGCGCTGCGGGACGCCGGACACGCGGCCGTCGCGGACCGGGTGCAGTCCGAGCTCGTGGGCCGCAACGTCGTCGAGGGCCGGTGGACGTTCCAGCTCGTCGAGGAGTTCGACGACCACTACTGGTCGCCGCTGCGCGAGCACGAACGTGGCGCACGTCACGAACTCGCCGACGGACGGCGGCACCTGTTCGAGGCGGAGATGAAGGAAGATCGACGCACACACGGCCGGACGGGACACGAAGCCCGGCCCGGCGAAGGAGGGTGACGGGTGGAGATCCTCAGCAGCAGGACGATTCTGCGGCCGCGCGACTACACGACGACGCTGAGCTTCTACCGCGACATCCTCGGGCTCGCCACCGCTCGCGAATACCCCGGGGGCACGGTGTTCTTCGCCGGTCAGGGCCTGATCGAGGTTGCCGCGCACGGTGGAACCGGCGAGTCGTCCTCCTTCGACGGCGCCCTGTGGCTGCAGGTTCGCGATCTCACCGCAGTCCAGACCGAGCTGGTTCTCGCCGGGGTGAAGATCGACCGCGAGGCCCGGCAGGAACCGTGGGGGCTGTTCGAGATGTGGATCGCGGACCCCGACGGAATCCCGATCGTTCTGGTGCAGATCCCGGAGGATCACCCCATCCGCCGCGACCTCCGGCCGAAGGGTGAGAACTGACGGGAGGCCATACGCAGGAGTGATTCTGTACACCGGACGTCAGCTGTACATTTTCGGTTGAAATCCGCACAATCTGGGTGTGACCGCAGAGCTCGTAGTTCTCCTGGTGGTAGTCGTCACCGCCCTCGCATTCGACTTCACGAACGGCTTTCACGACACCGGCAATGCAATGGCCACCTCGATCGCGACGGGAGCTCTGCGACCCAAGGCCGCTGTCGCGCTCTCCGCATCGTTGAATCTGGTCGGCGCGTTCCTGTCCGTGGAGGTTGCGGCGACTGTCGCCAAGGGCGTGGTGAACCTGGGAGAAGTGGGCGGCGAGGATCTGCTGCTCATCGTGTTCGCCGGCCTGGTCGGCGGCATCATCTGGAATCTGGCGACGTGGCTGCTCGGCCTGCCGTCGAGCTCTTCCCACGCACTGTTCGGCGGACTGATCGGTGCCGCCATCGCGTCCATCGGCATGAGCGGTGTCGAGTGGGGTGGCGTGCTCAGCAAGGTCGTCGTTCCCGCCGTCCTCGCCCCCGTGGTCGCAGCACTGGTCGCCACCGCGGGCACCAAGCTGGTCTACCGGATCACCTCCGGCGTGCCGGAGGACACCAAGGAACACGGATTCCGCATCGGTCAGATCGGTTCCGCGTCCCTGGTGTCGCTGGCCCACGGAACGAACGACGCCCAGAAGACGATGGGCGTGATCTTCCTCGCACTCGTCGCACACGGATCCCTGTCCGCCGACGACGAAATGCCGTTCTGGGTGAAGCTCAGTTGTGCGATCGCCATCGCGCTCGGCACCTATCTCGGCGGCTGGCGCATCATCCGCACGCTCGGCAAGGGACTCGTCGAGATCGCCGCTCCCCAGGGCATGGCCGCGGAGTCTTCGTCCGCCGCCATCATCCTGACGTCCAGCCACCTGGGACTGCCGCTGTCCACGACACACGTCGCGACCGGTTCCATCCTCGGCACCGGGCTCGGCCGCAAGGGCGCCGAGGTTCGCTGGGGCATCGCCGGACGCATGGCAGTCGCATGGCTGGTCACACTGCCGTCCGCGGCGATCGTGGGAGCCGTGTGCTGGGTCATCGCGCACGTGATCGGCGGTCTGCCCGGTGTTCTCGTCGTGTTCGCCGCCCTGATCGTGCTCGCCGGGTTCATGTACCTGCGCTCCCGCCTGCAGCCGGTGACGTCCGGCAACGTGAACGCCGAGTGGGAGTCGGGCGAGGCCCACGTTCCCGCCGAACCCACCGAGCCGGGAGTGGCCGAGACCGCGGACTCCGCCGGTCCCGCCACGAACCGCTGAGGGGCTCGCCATGACATTGCTGACCACCACCATCCACTCGCTCTGGCAGGTCATCCTCGTCGGTCTGCTGTTCGGTGCCGGCCTACCCGCGATTTTCGCGCTCGGCCTGCGGTCGCTCGGCGGCACGGACACCGGTGAGGGAGTCTCGCAGCCGACCGTCGCCGGCCGGATCGGCGCCTGGGCCTGCTTCGCCGTGGTGCTGATCGCGATCATCACTGGGATACTTCTCTTGATGCAGGGCTTTTTGGCCGGCAGCTTCGGTATCCACATCTTCTGAGCGGCGACCACGAGTCCCGTTCCATCGACGAAAGAGGCCGAACGCGTGCCCACGAATTCACTTCGCTCCGTGCTCGACTGGCTACGCGCCGGGTACCCCGAGGGAATCCCGGCTAAGGACCATTTCGCGCTGCTGGCCGTGCTGCGTCGCCGTCTCACCGACGACGAGATCGAACAGGTCGTCGCGCTGTCCATCGAGATGGCCCACGAGACACCCGAACGCCACGTCGACTACGACAACATCCGCCGCCTCATCAGCGAGATCACCCACGAGGAACCCTCCGAGGACGACGTCGCCCGGGTGACGGAGAACCTCGAGGCCGGAGGGTGGCCGGTCGGACCCGACGCCGAATGCGGCGAAGGTTCCGGCGACACGGAAGAAATCCGCGACGCAGGCTAGCCATGAGCCTTCCACCGTTTCTCTCCTCCATCATCGGCTGGCTGCGAGCCGGCTACCCGAACGGCGTGCCCGAGCAGGACTACATTCCGTTGTTCGCGCTGCTCACCCGCCGTCTGTCGGAAGACGAGGTGGACGCCGTCGCCGACGCCCTCGTCGAGGAGGGCGACCTTCCCATCGAGAAGACCGACATCCAGGTGCTCATCACCAAGGTCACCGACGAGTTGCCGCTCGAGTCGGACGTCGACCGGGTGCGCAGCAACCTCGCCGCAGGCGGCTGGCCGCTTGCCGGGCCAGCCCAGTGATGCGATGGCCGCTTGCCGGGCCGGCCCAGTGAGCGAACTGCAGGTCCTGCCCGTCCCGTCGGGCGCCGGGGTTCTCGACATCCTGCCGCAGCTGTCGGCGATCCTCGACGGAACCGCCCCCGCCGCGCTCCCCGTCCCCGCCGCTGACGAGCGGGAGACCCGCCGACTGACGGACGCACTGCGCCCCGGGGAGCCGATCGACGAGGGTGTCGCACTCGTGGTCGCGACGTCCGGCACGACCGGAGTGCCGAAGGGGGCCATGCTCTCCGCGGCCGCCCTCCGTGCCAGCGGTGACGCGACACACGCGCGCCTCGGCGGTCCGGGCGCCTGGCTGCTGACGCTTCCCGCCCACCACATCGCAGGCATGCAGGTGTTGCTGCGCAGTGTCCTCGCGGGCACCGAGCCGGTGGTGATCGACGTGACCGACGGCTTCGACCCCGGTGCGCTGCCCGCCGCAGTCGCGTCGATGAGCGGTCCCCGCCGCTACACCTCGCTCGTTCCGACCCAGCTGGTCAAGGCCCTCGACCACCCCGACGCGGTGGCGGCACTGGCCGCACTCGACGCCGTCCTCCTCGGCGGCGCCGCGACCCCCGCCCCGGTCCTGCGGCGCGCCGTCGACGCCGGCATCACCGTCGTCCGCACGTATGGAATGAGCGAGACGTGCGGTGGATGCGTGTACGACGGGGTGCCCCTCGACGGCGTCCGGGTGCGGATCGACGGTGACGGCCGCGTCCTCCTCGGTGGGCCCATGCTCGCGTCCGGTTACCGCGGCCTCCCCGACCATCCGGCGTTCGCCGAACCCGGCTGGTTCCGCACCGACGACGCGGGCGCCGTCACCGACGGCGTCCTCAGCATCTCCGGCAGGCTCGACGAGGCCATCTCCACCGGCGGTCTCACCGTCGTCCCGCAAGTGGTCGAGGCGGCCCTCGTCGCGCACCCCGCGGTCCGGGAATGCGCGGTGATCGGCCTCCCCGACGAGCGACTGGGGCGCCGCGTCACCGCCGTCGTCGTCGCCGAGCCCGGCACCGAACCGACACTCGCCGAACTCCGCTCCTTCGTCGAACGCACCCTCGACCCCACCGCCGCCCCACGCGAACTGCACCTCGTCGACGCCCTCCCCCTCAGAGGTCCGGGGAAGATCGACCGGCGAGCGCTGGAATCGCGGTTCGGCTAGCGGTTCGCCCGTCTGCGTAGTTGCACACCGATTCGCCAGATTCCCGTGCAATTGCGTGTGATTCCAGCCATTCGGTGGGCGGGAATGGGTCACCGGCGCCGCGAGCGGGCACACGCGCGCTCGAATCGCGCCTTCACGGCGTCGAACCGCCCGAGGTCCGCCCACACCCACCGGATCACCTCGAGGCCCGTGTCGCGTATCGCATCCTCCCGCAACTTCTCCTTCGCCACGATGTCGGCCGATTGCCCGGAGCCGAATCTGTACTTGCCCGTCCCGTCGAACTCGCCGACAACTCCCCAGCGCTCCCAGAAGAAGTCGACGCGGCCGACGAACGCACCTACGTCGGTGCGCACTTCGTGTTGCAGCTCGGGCTCCGGCATCCCACACTCGCGCATCCTGATTCGACTGAGCGACTCACCAGGACTCTCACTGCCTCCGTCCAACAGAGCCACTGCGCGGCGCGCGGCACCGATGCCTTTGCGACGCCCGTGACGCTCCACCACAGCCTGGACGTCGCCGATCGACAGACCGCCTCGATGCAACGCGCAATCGCCGATCACGACGGCCTGGTCCAACGATTCCGATCGCGCCACGTCCACCACGGTCCGGGCGAGCGAGGTCACTGCCACGCCGTCGATCTCCGTCACATCGTCACGGTCGAGTGGAGCGATGTGAAAGTGCAGTGTCGCGGTCCGTCGGCCGCCCGATCGACGCTCCCGGCTCAGGTGCACCCGATCGAGGTTCACCGCACCGACATCGAGTCCGTGAAGGACGGCGGCGGACGCGTGGCTGACCACGACCTCACCCCCGTGCGCCACGACGGCCGCAGCGACCCGGGCTCGGTGCATCTCAACCGCATCCAGTGATGCCGCGCTGTCGCAGTGGAGGTAGGCACCCGCAGCCACGGCGACCAGTTGTCCCGACGTCCTCGCGCGACGCAGGTCCGGGTCGGTGATTCCGTCGGCCAATGCATGGCGGCGAAAGATCAGGTCCTCTGCTCTCATATCGAGCATCCTGCACCCTGCTCGACGCCGGCCGCCCTCTCCGACCGGGGAAAACAGTCCACCTGTGGATAACCGACTGGTTGTGGAAAACCACATCCGCACACCGATTCGTCAGATTCCGACGCAATTGCCCCCGATTCCGGCCAATGTCTGTGAATCCGCAGGACAACGGCGTCCGCAAGGCCGTGCAAGAGGCGTGCAAGCCCGCTGCAAGGGGTGGGCTGCATCGTCTACGGCATGAACCTCACTGCAACTCCCCCAGCCATCGAGGCCGACGGGCTCGTGAAGCTCTTCGGCCGTCAGCGCGCCGTCGACGGCGTGAGCCTGTCCGTTCCGACCGGGTCGGTGTACGGAGTGCTCGGCCCGAACGGCGCCGGCAAGACCACCACGGTGCGAATGCTTGCGACGCTGTTGCGTCCGGACGGCGGCGAGGCTCGCGTCTTCGGCCACGACGTGGTGCGCGAACCGAACGCGGTGCGCTCGCTGGTCGGTGTCACGGGCCAGTACGCGTCCGTCGACGAGGACCTGTCGGCGGTCGAGAATCTGGTGATCTTCGCCCGGCTGCTCGGGCTCAGCCGGGGTGATGCCCGCCGCAAGTGCGCGGAACTGCTCGAGGAGTTCGACCTCATCGAGGCGGCGACGAAGCCGCTGAAGAACTTCTCGGGCGGCATGCGCCGACGTCTGGACCTGGCGGCCAGCCTGATTGCCCATCCCCCGCTGTTGTTCCTCGACGAGCCGACGACGGGTCTGGACCCTCGGACGCGCGCCCAGATGTGGGACACCATCCGCAGGCTGGTCGCGGAAGGGTCGACGGTGCTGCTCACCACGCAGTACCTCGACGAAGCGGATCAGCTGGCCGACCGGATCGCCGTCATCGACCACGGAAAGGTGATCGCGGACGGCACGGCCGACGAGCTGAAGGCGTCCGTGGGCATCTCCTCGCTGCAGTTGACCCTGGCCGACCGCGGACAGACCGACGACGCGCGTTCGGTGATCGCACACACCCTCGGTGTGGACGTGGCGATCACGCCGGAGATCGGCCGCCTCACCGCGCCGATGACCGATCCGTCGCTCACCGTGGACCTCCTGATCCGACTGCGCGACCACGGGATCGCCGTCGACGAGATCACCGTCCAGAAGCCGAGTCTCGACGAGGTCTTCCTCACCATCACCGGCCACGGCGCAGACGCCACTGAGGCCGACACCGAACGGAGCGTCGCATGACCACCACCCTCGAATCCCGCACTTCCGCGGGCCCCCGACCGATTCCGGAGGCCCGGAACCGAATCAGCCTCGAGCAGTCCGTCGCCAACACGCTGACCATGGCGTACCGGGGACTGCTCAAGATCAAGCACAACCCGGAACAACTGTTCGACGTCGTCGTCCAGCCGATCATCTTCACGTTGATGTTCACGTACATCTTCGGTGGCGCCATCTCCGGCGACGTGGCGTCGTATCTGCCGATCATCATCCCGGGCATCCTGGTCCAGACGGTGATCACCACGTCGATAGTGACGGGGACCCAACTGCGGGAAGACATGGACAAGGGCGTCTTCGACCGCTTCAAGTCCCTGCCGATCGCCCGCATCGCGCCGCTGTCCGGTGCGCTCCTCGCCGACGTCGTGCGGTACGGCATCGCCACGACCATCACGTTCGCCGTCGGTATCGCGATGGGTTACCGGCCCGGCGGCGGTGTCGTCGGGGTCGTGTCGGCAGGCGCGCTCGTCATCGTCTGCGCCTTCTCGATCAGCTGGATCTTCGCCCTGATGGGCGTCCTGATGAGCAAAGCGTCGTCGGTGCAGGGCATTTCGATGCTCATCCTGTTTCCGCTGACGTTCATGTCCAACGCATTCGTGCCCGCCGACACGATGCCGGGCTGGATGCAGGCGTTCGTCAACGTCAACCCCGTGTCGCACGTCGTGACCGCGGTGCGTGAACTCGTCAACGACGGCCACTTCGGTGTCCACGTCGTGTGGGCGCTGCTCGGCGCCGCCGTGATCGTCGCGATCATGGCTCCACTGACGGTCCGGACCTACATGCGTAAGGCCTGACACCCGAAGAACGAAGCGAGCCGGTGGACGCGGGGTCCACCGGCTCGCTTCGCCTATTTCTCCAGTTCGGGGGCGTCCGCCTGCAACTCCCCCACCTCGGTCTTGAGGATCCGCATCGACCGTCCCAGGCCGCGGGCGGCGTCCGGAAGCTTCTTCGACCCGAACAGCACCACGAGCACCACCGCGATGATCGCCCAGTGGCTCGGGCTCAGCGCCCCCACTACTGGGGCTCCTCACCGTCGGGGTACACGGCGTCCACCTCGACCTCGACGAGCCAGCCCGCCGCAGGCAGGCTCGCGACCTCGAGCGCGAACCGGCTGGGACGCGCGGAGTTCCGTTCCATCGGGGCGGCCGGTTCCGCGGTGCCGAGCGGGACCAGTTCGGTGTCACCGGTGTCGAGGTTGGTGTTCGCGAAGAACTGCCGGTAGGCGCGGTTCCAGCCGGCGTAGTCGGCGCGGTCTGTGCCGGGGGCGTTGTCGAGGAACACCCGCATGGTCACGACGTCCTCGAGCGTGAGGCCCTGCGCCTCGAGATTGTCGCGAATCCGCTTCAGCGCGTTGATGCCCTGCGCTTCGGTGATCGTGACTCCGGCCGGGAGTGCGCCGCCCGAGAATACGTCGGTGTCGATGTACGACTCGGGGGTTCCCTCGGGTGCGGCCTTGTTGGACGCGCCCGGGCCGATGCCGCTCGACTTGTAGACGGCGGTGCCGCCACCGATGGCCACACCCTGCGCGATCATCGGATTCGCCTCGCCGGCTTCGAGAACGGACTTGGAGACGAAGGTGCTGCCGGGCGCTTCCGCTGCAGCCTCCTCGGAGGAGCACGACGTCGCCCCGGCGATCAGAGCGGATGCGGCAAGCGCCGCGGTGACGGCCTTGGTACGAAAAGACTTCACAGTGCACAACTCCTTGTTCGAGGGGAAGGTCAGGCTTCCTGGGCCACGCGCTCGTGGATGTGGGTGACGACGTCGCGGGCGGACGTCAGGGCGCCGTGCTGCCAGGCGATGGCGTTGGACAGGTGGTCGCCGGCGAAGTAGATCTTGTCGACGGGTTCGAGCAGCTTCTCGTACTCGGGAGTGGCCGCCCCGCCGTGCGAGCCGCCACTGCCCGCCCAGTTGGCCCAGGCGCTCTCGGAATATTTGGTGCGCCGCCAGCTGCCCGAGAACGACGACGAGATGTCGCGGGTGTACTTGTCGCCGTGGATCTCCGAGCCCTCCGCGATCGCCTTGGCGAGCCGCTGGCGGTGCGTGAGGGACTCGAACGCCTCCTGCCGCTTGCCGCTGCTGTAGTAGGCGACGACCACGCCCCGGTCGGAGTTGTAGTGGTCGTACGGGAACATGATCTGCGAGATGTCCTTGTCGGTGTTGGATGCGCCGCCGTAGATGCGGTCCTCCGTCTCCCACCACCGGCGCGAGTACTCGATGCCGAGCTTCCCGGACGACGACGGCTTGGCCGCCTTCAGCGCGGTGAGCACGTCGGCGGGCAGATTGTTCTGGAGTCGTCCGACGAGGTGCGGCGGGATCGTGCAGATCGCGTAGTCGGCGGTGATCGACTTCTTCGAGCCGCCGGCGGTGTATTCGACGGTGACGCCTTCGGACACGTTCTTCATCGACGTGACCTCGGCTCCGAAGACGATGTTGTCGGTGCCGATCCTGTCCTGGAACGCGTAGTAGATCCGGTCCATGCCGCCGACCGGAGAGAACATCATCATCGCCTGGTCGTAGCCGAAGTCGAAGCTGAAGTTGCGGCCGATGCCGCTGCGGATCACTTCCTGCATCGCGAACGGCTTCTTCTCGGTGCCGAAGTTCAGGCCGGCTCCGGGCTCGGAATCGTAACCGCGACGCGAGGATCCGAGGTAGCGGCCGTCGTCCGACAGGTCACCGAAGTCACTGAGGAACTCCGACAGCGCGTCCTTGTCCTCCCGGCTCAGCACCTGGTCCAGGGCGCCCTGATCGGTGGCCTTCTTCAACAGCTCCGACATGTAGCCGAACGTGTCGGCCTTCGCGGCCCGGTAGGTGACGGACTGCCCCGACAGCGACGTGTCGCTCTCGTAGTTCACGAACGTGTTGGCGTTCTGGTTCCCGAAGCCCTGGATCTCGACGCCGAGTTCGCGGCAGTAGTCGAGCGTGATGTGGCTCTGCGGGATGCGGGTGGCGCCGACGTTGTAGAAGTGGCCCTCCGAGAACGTGCACTTCTGCGTCTCGCCGCCCAGGTCCGTCTCCTCGGTGCCGCCCCGGGCGGTCCAGACCCGGCCACCGGGCCGGGTGCGCGCCTCGAGGACCGTCACCGTGTATCCGGCCTTCTGCAGTTCGAACGCCGAACACAGACCGGCCGGGCCGCCGCCGAGCACCACCACGGAGTGATTGCCCTTCACCTTCCCGATCAGATCGCCGGCCGCGAGCGGCTGGAAGGCGCGGGCGGGCGCGGCGGTCGACGGTGCGAGCCCGAGCGTCGACATCGCCCCGTACGCGAGGCCCGCGCCCCCGGTGGCCCCGAGGCCCTTCATGAAAGATCTACGTGTGAATGCCAATTCGCGCTCCCATTCTTGCGCCCGGCGACCCGGGTAACTTGTCCGGATTCATCCTGGGAGGGAGGCGAGTCGGGCAGTTGTCGGCGGCGAAACAGTCTGAGGCCGGCGAGCGAGAACGGGCGCGTGCCGTTCTCACTCCCGAGTCGGAGTTCGACCCGAAACCGAAACTTTTCGGCAACACGACCCGGCTAGTTTCACGCGCATGTCAGCCCTTTCCGACGCGATCGCGCGTTCGTTCGCCACCCGCGAGCCCGAACGTCAGGCCCTGTCGCCGTTGCGCGCGCTGGGCCGGCGGCAGTTGTCCGGCTTCGAGGTTCTCGCGCAGTCGGTGGCCACGACGGCTCCGGCGGTGTCGATGGTGGTCCTGCCCGTCACCATGTTCACCCACCAGATGCTGCTGAGCGGTCTGATCACGATCGTCGTCGCGACGGTGGTGGTCTCCCTGATCGCGGTGTGTGTCTCGCAGTTCACGCGCCGCATGGCGGCCGCGGGCGGCCTCTACAGTTTCGTGTTCCAGGGCCTCGGCACGCGAGCCGCGCTGACCGCCGGGGTCGCCATGCTCACCAAGTACGTGGGCAGTGCGGTGATGACGCTGTACCACGGTGGCCAGGCCGTGATCGCGATGCTCGGCTTCTTCGGTCTGGAATTGCGTGACCCCGCCGAGCGTCTCCTCGTCTATGCCGGGATCGCGATCGTGATCCTCGGCTGCCTGGTCCGGGGGGTGCGGTTCGCGGCCCTCGCCATCCTCGCCGTCGAATCGTGCTCGTTGCTGTTCATCGTCGGTCTGATGATCGTGACCGGCGCGGGCGGCCAGCACGCCGCGGTGCCGCCGTCCGAGTCCGCGTACGGGCCGCTGCTCATGACGCTGGCCGCGGTGTTCGCCCTGGCCGGCTTCGAGAGCGCCACGTTCTTCGGTCCGGAGGCCAAGCGCCCGCTCGCCACCGTCACCCGCACCGTGATGCTCACGCCGATGATCTGCGGCGGCCTGTTCATCTTCTCGGCGTGGGCCGCCTGGTCCGGTCGCACGGACACCCTGGTCAACGCTTATCTGCACGGCACCGGCACCGGGGTCGACCCGGCCGTGGTGATCGCCCTGAACCTCGGGTTGGGCACGTCGTGGCTGGCGTCGGCGATGGCGTCGTCGAATGCCGCGTCGCGGCTGCTGTATTCGATGGGGATCGAACGGGTCGTCCCGCGTCTGTTCGCCCGGGTACACCGCAGCTATCGCACTCCGTACGCGGCGCTGGCCGTCATCGTGTGCGCCGTGTGCGCCGGTGCCGCAACGTTCGGCATCGTCGGGAAATCGACCGGATTCGGTCACGTGCAGCTGATCGCCAGGACTGCGGTGGTCGCGGCGTACGTCCTGGTGGCCGTGGCGTCGGTGCGGTTCCTCAACCGGATCGGGGAGCACACCCCTCTCGTCCTGGCAGCGGGAGTCGCGGGCAGCGCCGCCGGCGGAATCGTCCTGGCCTACATGCTGTTCGTGAACGTGGCCCACGGCTTTTCGATGGTCCCCACCGTGGTGCTGACCCTGTTGCTGTCGGGTTCGGTGTGGCAGCTGTACCTGCGATGGCGCCACCCGGCGACTGTGCGGTCGATGGGTGTGTTCGACACCGCGGAAACGGACGATGTGCTGCCGGGAGCCGGGGTGTTCGCCACGGACGCCGCCGGAAACCTCGCGTTGACGGCGGCTGGACGTACCCCCGGGTCCCGGTGATGGGCGCCCGAGCCGGGGAGATCGCGGGCCACGAACCACGCGCCGTGCAGAAGGCACTCGCTTTGCTCGAGGCCGTAGCTCAGCTCGGGTCCGGGGCGACCGCGCGAGACATCGCCGCACACGCGGGGATCCCCCAGGCCACGGCGTACCGGCTGCTCAATCTCCTGACCGCCGACGGCTATCTGGTGCGGATCGCCGATCTGTCCGGGTTCGCGCTGGGCCGCAGGACCAGGCAGCTCGCGGGGGCGGATGCGGCGCCGGACCCGGTCGACCACCACGCTGTACTCGAAGAGCTGCGGGAGCAGGTGCGTTTCGGGGTCCATCTGACGTCGTTCGCGGGCGGCCGGGTGAGACTGATCGACCGGGACCCCGACCACGAACTCAGCGGCGAGAAAACGATCGCCACGCACCTGCACGCGTCCGCCATCGGCAAGATCCTCCTCGCGTCCCGTCCGGACCTGGTGCCGCCGAGTCTGCGCCGGGTCACGTCGCGGACCATCATCGACATCGGCGCGCTGCAGGGCGAACTCGACACCGTCCGTCACACGGGTTCGGCCCGAGAGGTCGACGAGGTGCGGGTGGGCCGCAGCGCCGTCGCCGTCCCGGTGCACGACGCGCAGAACACGGTGGTCGGTTGCCTCGCGGCGATCGGCAAGACCGGACGCCTGGCCGTCGACGATCCGGAACTCACCGACCTCCTGCGCTCGTGCGCGGCCCGGGTGAGCGGCCGGGTCCCCGCCTGAGGCCGGGCACTCATTTCGAACTGGCGAGCAGGTCCAGGATTTCGGCGCGCACCGCGCGACGCGACCAGTTGCCGAACCGCTTCTGCGCCGACTCCCAACGGTCCGCGCCCACCCGCTCGAGTGCGAACGCGAGGTGCCGGGGGTGTCGCAGCGAGGCGATGTCCTGCCGGGCACGGGCCCGGACCGACAACGCCAGCAAGGCGAGGCCCCGATCCGGATCACCGGCAGCGAGCTCGAAGCAACCGACACCGGCCGCGACGGCTCCGGTGACCGGCAGATCCTGGTAGGCACCCTGTCCCAACCTGGACAGCGCTGCCTCCGCGAGCTTCGGCACGAACTCCACCATCATCTCGGACCGGCCGTGCAGCACGTGAGCGCACACCACCGACGCCGCCAGCATCATTCCGAACGGATCGGCGAACGGCTCGGACAGCATCCGGGGATACACCATGTCCAGCGCCTCACGATAGAGGGCTAGCCCGCGTTCGACGTCGCCGTCCGCGAGATCGATTTCCGCGAGACTGCCGGTGGCGGCGGCCCGCCATTCGTCCGGCCGGTGGTCGTCCGTCCCCGTGCCCGCACCGCGATGCTCGAGTACCGTCTCGGCCAGCACTTTCCGGCCGGCCTCCACGTCACCGTCGGCGATCAGCGCAGAGGCCTGGAAGCCCCACAGCTGATCCGCCTCCTCCTGCGCACCCAGCTTCCGCATGCCCTCGACAGCGTCCTGATAGTGCCGCACCGCGTCCCGGTACTCGCCGGACTGGCTGTGCAGTGAACCGAGGAACTGCGACGCCATCGCTGTGCCCCACACGTCACCGATCGCCCCGCACAGTTCGGACACGGTCGCGGCATCCTTCATCGCGCCGCGGAAGTCGCCGAGGTTCTCACGCATGCTTGCCCGCGCGGACATCGCGGCCGCGCGGGTCTCCGGATCGTCGGAGCGCACGCCTTCCGCGACGATCCTGGCCAGGCGCCGTCCCGAACCCAGCGACAGGATGAGCCGCACCGCGAACCCGGTGATCGATGGAACGTCGGGGCGCTCCCGGAGCAGGTGACGCAGCCGGATCCGGGTGCGGGCGAGCGTGCGCGTCTGGCCGCCGAACACCAGGTGCATCGCCGCGAGCAGGAACGTGTACGCCACCAATTCCGAACCGACGTCCGCCAGGTCCGCGTCCGCCGTCGACCCGAGAATGCGCGGCGTCCAGTTCATCACCTCCGAGTGCGCGCCCCGAATGGCCCACAGGCCGCCCAGCACCGGGAACACGGTCGCCACCGTCTCGGCGTCGTCGCGCTCGACCGCCCACCTGAGGACCGCGAGCAGGTTGTCGTGATCGGCGTCGATGTCGTCCGCGAGCGCGACCTGGTCGGTGCGGCACCGGCGGAGCGCCTCGGACGCGAACTGACTTACCCAAACCCCTTGGCGGGCAAAAACTTCCGATTCCTCGCCGACCGCCGCGAGCTGTTCCTCACCGTATTCGCGCACCGTCTCGAGCATGTAGTAGCGCAGCGTGTCCGATGTCTCCGACACGGACAGCAGGGATTGATTCACGAGGCCCTCGACGGCGTCCACGACGTCGTCGACGCCGTCCCACTCCGCGATCGTCCGGGCGGCGTCGAGGGTGAACCCCGCCGGGAACCGGCAGAGTCTGCGCAGCGCGATCTGCTGTTGCTCGCCCAGCAGCTGCCAGCTCCAGTCGATGACGGCGTGCAGGGTGCGGTGCCGCGCGGGCGACGTCGGGTCGTGCGACCGCAGCAGCGCGAACCGGTGCTCGAGCCGTCGGCCGATGTCCTCGACACTCATGCTGCGTACCCGCGCGGCGGCCAGTTCGATCGCGAGCGGGAGACCGTCGAGGGTGCGGCAGACACTGCGCACGGTCTCCGGGTCGAGGCGCGCCGTGGGCCGCACGGCGCGGGCGCGCGCCGTGAACAGTTGCACGGCCGGCGCCTCGTCGTCGTCGATCGCGAGCGGCGGCAGCGGGTACACGGTCTCGGACGCGAGCATGAGGGGTGACCGGCTGGTGGCGAGGACGGTCAGCTGGTCGCCCGCCGCCACCAGGTCGGCCACGACCTCGGAGCAGGCGCCGATGACGTGCTCACAGTTGTCGAGGATCAGGAGCATCGGCCCCGCCGACAACGCTTCCCGAAGCCGCTCCCGCGCCGAATGGACGCGGCTGACGGTGAGCCGGCCCGGCGCGATGTCGACCTCGCTGAGCCCGAGCGTGCTGCTGATCGCCGCCACGACGTCCTCGCTGCTGCGCAGCGACGCGAGTTCCACCAGAGCCACGGACGTCCCCACGGCGGCCCGCGCACCCAGTTCGTGCGCGAGTCGCGTCTTGCCGGCACCGCCGGGCCCGAGGATGGTCACCACCCGCGAGGACGTGAGCAACCTCTCGATCTCCGCGATGTCCGAGTCGCGCCCCAGGAGGGCATTGGGTGCCGCGCGGAGCCCGATCGCCGTCCGATCCGGCGACGCGAGGTGCGGAGCCGCCACCTCATCGGGACGTCCGCCGCGCAGGATCTCGGTGTGCAGGGCGACGAGCGCCGGCGACGGATCGGCCCCCAGCCGGGACACCATCCGCTTGCGGAAGGTCGCGAACACGTCCAGCGCCTCGTTGTCCCGCCCGAGCCCGGCGAGCGCCCGCATCAGGTGCGCGTGCGCCTGCTCGTCCAGAGGTTCGGCGGCGACGTGGCCCAGCGCCTTCGGGAGGACGCCGTCCCAGTCTTCGACCGCAACCAGCGCCGCCAGTTCCGCGGCCTCGAGCTGCCTCCGGATCACGGCGGCGTCGGCGGCGAGTTCCGTTGCGGTGGCACCGCCGGGAAGGTCGGCGCCCGGGTCTCCCCGCCACAACGCGAGGGCGTCGCGGATCTCGTCCGGCCCGACGCTGCGTCCGTTCCCCCGGCCCCTCAGCCGGCGTGCCACGTCCTCCGCGCGCGTCAGATCGACGGCGTCCCTGGGTACCGCCAGCCGGTAACCGGCCGGGCCGATCTCCAGCGCCCCGTCCGGCAACGCCGCGCGCAGACGGGAGACCTGCGTGTGCAGCGCATTCATCGGGGACCGCGGTGGATCCTCGCCCCACACCTCGTCGATGAGCGCCTGCGCCGACCGGCTCCGGCCGGGATCGCGGGCGAGAGCAACCAGCAGGCTGCGCGCGCGGGTGCCCGGCAGCGGTGCGAGCACGCCCGATCGCCACGTCGATACCTCACCCAACAAGGCGACCTGAATCGGTGTGCTTGCCGGTGCCACCCTCTCGTCCACGCTCATGTGCTGGTCCACCGCGTTCGATGGTATTGCACGGCGTGGGTGCGGGCGTCTTCTCGCTCGGTGCAAAGATCGGTACATGGCAACGGCTGCTCAATGGATCGAAGGCGCTCGTCCGCGCACCCTCCCGAACGCGATCGCCCCGGTGCTCGTTGGCACCGGCGCCGCGGCGTCGCTCGGCGGCGCGGTCTGGTGGAAGGCAGTGCTGGCACTGGTGGTCTCTCTCGCGTTGATCGTGGGCGTCAATTTCGCCAACGACTACTCGGACGGGATCCGCGGCACCGACGACGAGCGGGTGGGGCCGCTACGGCTCGTCGGGTCGAAGCTGGTGACACCGTCGGCGGTGAAGGCTGCGGCCATCGCCTGCTTCGGCGTCGCCGCGGTGGCCGGCCTGGTCCTCGCCGCGACCACCGCCTGGTGGCTCGTACTGATCGGCGCCCTGTGCATCGTGGGCGCCTGGTTCTACACGGGCGGCAAGAAGCCGTACGGCTACAGCGGCTTCGGCGAGGTCGCCGTCTTCGTGTTCTTCGGTCTCGTCGCCGTGCTGGGCACCCAGTACGTGCAGGCCGAGACGGTGGATTGGGCCGGTCTCGTGTCCGCGATCGCCGTCGGTTCGTTCTCGAGCGCGGTTCTCGTCGCCAACAATCTGCGGGACATTCCCACCGACACCGAATCCGGCAAGCGCACGCTCGCCGTCCGGCTCGGCGACTCGCGGACCCGCATTCTGCATCTCGTCACGCTGACGGTCCCGTTCGTGGTGACTCTCGTCCTGGTGCTGCGCACCCCCTGGGCGCTCGTCGGACTGCTCGCGCTACCTCTCGCGGTCCGGGCGAACGCGCCGGTCCGCTCCGGCGGCCTGGGCCTCGCACTGATTCCCGCGCTTCGGGATTCGGGGCTGGCGATGCTGATCTGGGGCGCCGCCACCGCCGTGGCCCTGTCGGCCGCCTGAGCGGCCCGCCGCGTCAGTCGCCGTCCGGGAGAAGGATGCCGAGGAGGAAGTTGACGATCGAGATGATCAGGCCTCCCCACAGTGCGGTCCAGAAGCCGTCGACGGTCAGGCCGTAATCGGTCTGGGAGCTCAGCCATGCGGTGAGCAGCAGCATCAGGGCATTGATCACCAGGGTGAACAGGCCGAGCGTCAGGATCAGCAACGGCAGCGACAGCAGCTTCACCAGTGGTTTGACGAAGATGTTGACGACGGTGAACACCAGCGCGATGCCGAGCAGCACCACGATGTCCCATCCGGTTCCGTTGCCCGAACTGGAGATGTCGATGCCCGACACCCAAGCTGCCGCCAGCCAGATCGCGAACGCGTTGATGACGAGGCGTACCAAGAAGGTCATGGGTGCATGCTGGCACATCGTTCGGACAAACGGGAACCGGATAACCCGGGACCCGCAGGGTCAGGCGGCGCGGTCGTCGAGGGCCGCGTGTACGCGACGGCGGAGTTCGCCGACACCGACCTGGACCTCGAGGATCTCCCGCGTCGTGCCGTCGGCCACCCGCAGCACTCCGAGGAAGATGTGCTCGGCGCCGATGTGATCGTCCTTGCGCGCCAGCGCCTCCCGCAGTGACAGTTCGATTGCCTTCTTGGCGTCGCGGGTGAACCCGATGTGCCCCGACTTCCGGCCGAACCAGCCGCGCTTCTCCGACGGCTCCTCGGGATCGAGGACGCCCTTGCCGAAGTTCTGCTCGAGGCTCTGGCGCACCGCGTCGAGGTCGATCCCGATCGATTCGAGCGCTTCCGCGTCGGCGTCGCTCAAGGCCGTGCCGTGCGTCGCGACGGTCGATCGCGACTTCTCCTCCTCGATACCGGCGTCGGCGAGGATGCCGTGGACGGGTTCGGTTTGCACGGACAGCAGCGCGAGCACGAGGTGTTCGGGCCCGATCTGTGGCGACTTCAGTGCGCGCGCTTCCTGTTGCGCGCCGATCACCACAGCCCGAGCGTCCGTCGAGAATCGTTCGAACATCCGCCGTTACCTCCCTCTCCGATTGTGCTTCTGATGGACGGCCTGCCTGCTCACCTCGAGGGAGTCGGCGATCGCCTGCCAGGACCAGCCCTGCGCGCGGGCGTTGGCGACCTGGATGGCCTCGAGCCGTTCGAGGAGACGCCGCAGCGCACGCACGGCCCGCAACCCCTCGGCGGGGTCGGGGCTGCCCGCTGCTGCGGCGAGCGTGGTTGCTTCGGTCATGTTGTCAATTTAGGTTGACACCGACCCAGGTGTCAACCCTTCTTGACAAATCTCGGAGCGGCCGTCAGTACGCCGCCACCGCCCCGTCGACGGCGATCTGCAGATCCTTCTGCACGACGTGGGCGATATCCATCGGTTTCGCCGGGAGGTCGAACAACGGCTCTCCGACGAAGACGCTGGCCGACTTCACGTTCTCGGTATCGGGCCCGTCGGCGTCCGGTCCGTAACTGATGCCGATGGACAGCAGCACGGGTGAGACTCCGCGATCTGCCGCACGTTTCGCGATGTGACCGACGCCGCTGTTGATGTGCTGCAGACGGGTCGGGTCGTCCTCGTTGCACGTGCCCTCGGGGAAGATCGCCAGGTTGTCACCGCGGCACAGGCGTTCGGCGGAGATGTCCATCATGAGCCGGCCCGCGTCGGCGACCGCCCGGAGACCGTAGTTCTTGCTGCGGAACACCGGGATACCGCCCATCATGTCGACCTTCTTGTGCAGGTCGGGGTCGACGAACAGTTCGTCCTTCGCGAGCACCCGGGTGCGTCCGATCGCGCGGCGCAGCGGCGTCTTCCAGGCCGTGGCCGCAAGCGTGTACTGATCGCTGTGGGTGATGTGATTGGCGGCGACGATCAACACCCTGCCGGACTTCACCAGCCCGGCCAGCTGCGCCTTCGCGTCGTCCGCGTACACGACCCGCGGCCGGTACTTGGCATACAGCGACGCGTACGCCAGCTTGGCGAGCACCCGATTCTGCTGATGGTCGCGGTAGTACGCGTACACCGCTTCGTAGTTCTCGAGAGTTACCTCGGGCTTCTCCATGCTCGTCCCCGCTCCGTCGTCCTAACGCCAGGCTACCAACCTACGGTTGCGTAGCCTACGGTGGAGTAAGTTTTGGGAAAGTGCAGGGAGACTGTGCGAACAGCACGATTTCGGGTACAAAAGACCTGTGATCCGCACGGCCATTTCCACCGACCTGCCCGCTCTGCAAGACATCGAAATCGCGGCGGGTGCGCCGTTCCGTGACATCGGAATGGACGCCGTAGCCGACGATCCCCCGTTCACACTCGACGAGCTGACCGAATACCTCCAGCTGGAGTGCATTTGGGTCGCGGTCGACCCAGACGATGCCCCGGTCGCCTATGCGCTCGTCGCCATGGTCGACGGGGGCGCGCACATCGAGCAGGTGTCGGTCCACCCCGGCCACGCCCGCCAGGGGCTCGGCGCCCTGCTCCTCGACGAGATCTCGTCGTGGGCGGCCGTCCGCGGACTGCCCGCCCTCACCCTCACCACGTTCGTCGACGTCCCGTGGAACGCCCCCTACTACGAGCGGCTGGGTTTCCGCCCGCTACTGGAAGACGCCCTGACCCCGGGCCTGTCCCGCATCCGCGCCGACGAGGCCCGGCACGGCCTCGCCGCGTGGCCGCGGGTCACGATGTCCCGCCCGGTGACGGCGCCGGTGCGTACCGCGCCTCAGCCGGGCTGAACGGGCCACTCCCCGGTCGCCGCGAAGCGATCGAGCACCGCCGCCGAACCCGTGAGGTCGATGCCCTCCCCGGCCACCCAGTCGTCGTCGAAGTAGGTGTCCGCGTAGCGTTCGCCGCCGTCGCACAGGATCGTGACCACACTGCCGGACCGTCCGGCCGCGAGCATCTCCGCGACGACCGTGAACGCACCCCACAGGTTCGTGCCCGTGGAGCCGCCGACCCGGCGACCCAGCACCGAACTGGCGTGCCGAGCCGTCGCGATGGACGCGGCGTCGGGCACCCGCATCATCCGGTCGATGACCTGCCCGACGAACGACGGCTCCACCCGCGGCCTGCCGATGCCCTCGATGCGCGAGGGCATCCCTGTCGCGAAGTCGCAGGAGTTGGTGTCGTAGCCGCCGAAGAACGCCGAGTTCTCCGGATCCACCACGAGCAGACGGGTCGCGTGCCTGCGGTAGCGGATGTACCGGCCCAGCGTCGCGCTGGTGCCGCCGGTGCCGGCGCTCATGACGAGCCACTCCGGCACGGGGTGTTCTTCACGAATCATCTGGTGGTAGATCGACTCGGCGATGTTGTTGTTGCCCCGCCAGTCGGTGGCCCGCTCCGCGTGCGTGAACTGGTCCATGAAGTGACCGTTCGTCTCCGCGGCGAGCCGCCGGGCCTCGCTGTAGATCTCCGGCGGCCGGTCGATGAAGTGGCAGCGACCGCCCTGCGCCTCGATGAGGGCAATCTTCGCGCCGCTCGTGCTGCGCGGCATGACTGCGACGAAGTCGAGGCCGAGCATCTTCGCGAAGTACGCCTCGCTGACGGCCGTGGATCCCGAGGACGCCTCGATCACCGTCGTCCCCTCGGTGACCCATCCGTTGCAGATCGCGTAAAGGAACAGCGACCGGGCCAGCCGATGTTTGAGGCTGCCCGTGATGTGGGTCGACTCGTCCTTCAGATAGAGCTGCACACCCCATTCGACGGGCAGCGGGTAGCGCAGCAGATGCGTGTCCGCGCTGCGCTGCGCGTCGGCGTCGATGAGGCGGACGGCGTTGTCCACCCAGTCACGCGGAAAACTCCGGTCGATGACGACGCAATCGCCGTCCGTCACCGGGACGTGCCCTCACCGCGGAGCCTGGCACGCAGATCGGCCTGGTCGGCGCGACGCTGCGCGTCGAACGCGGCGATCCCCTCGTTGACCCGCCGGCGGAGTTTCGCGAACAGCAGCAGCGACAGCGGGAGTGCGATGAGGACCGCGAAGATGGCCGCGACGAGCAGCGGCACGGCGACTCCGACGAGTGCGGCCACCCCGAGGATGATGGCGCCGATCACGACGACCAGCAGCAGCCGGGCGATCGAATAGATCGCGACGTCGCGCGCCAGCTGCCCCTTGGTCACCCGCCCGCCCTGCTTGGCCGGTGCGCTCGAATCGGCTGCACCGGGGCGCTCGACCTGGTCTTCTGGCTTCTCGGATGACTCACTCACGCTCCCAGGTTACCCATCGCCGAGGCCGCTCCTCACACGTCCGACTTATCCGATTTGTCTATTACCTCCCCTTTACCAACATTAGATCGTTCGAGTACCCGGGGTGCCAGATGCCACGATGACCCGAGATCAGTCGCAACAGCGGCCGGCTTCAGCACAGACCAGTCGAAAGCAGTGGAGGACCGTCGATGAGCGCACCCACCTACAACGGACCCGGATTCAGCGGATCCAACGAAGCCCTCATGACCCCGGGCCAGGTGGCTGCCCTGTTCCATGTCGACCCGAAGACCGTGACGCGATGGGCGCACGCGGGCCGGCTCGGATCGCTGCGCACCCCCGGCGGGCATCGCCGCTTCCGCGAGGCCGAGGTCATGCAGTTGCTCCGCTCCCTGACGACGGAGGCGGGCCGACCGTAGATTCGGAGGCGGGCCGACCGTAGATTCGGAGGCGGGCCGACCGTAGATTCGGAGGCGGGCCGACCGTAGATTCGGAGGCGGGCCGACCGTAGGGCTCTGACCGCGACCGCACTGCCCGGACGCCTTGCGGCCGGGTGGGTGCCCTCTGCCGCCGACGCGGCTACGCTCAGGGATACCGGCTACCCTCGAGCGGTGTAAGGAGGTGCGCGGTGATCTATCTGTTGGCACTCATCGGGCTCGTGACAGTGGCGGTCCTGCTCTGGAAGGCGTTCGGTCCGAACACGAGGCCCGTGCTCAGCAACCGGGTGCAGGGACCCGACGACGATCCGGATTTCCTGTGGAAGGTCGATCGGGAGACCCGTCGGAAGAAGTCCGACGAACCCGACGCCGGTCCGGCGGATCCCGCCGGGTGAGCCGAAGCCGGGGTGCCGGTCGATCCGGCACCCTCGCTGTCGTTGCCTCAGCGACGATCCTGTAGCGCGAAACTGGACGCCGGGAAGTCCGACGCCACCGCGGCGGCCAGTTCGAGAAGAGCGTTGCGCGTCTTGGGACGCAGCCGCTCGAGTTCGATCTCGGCGCCCTCTTCGAGGTGCGGATCGAACGGAATCAGCCGAACCAGCCGGCACCGCTGCTCGAAATGCTCGACGACCTTCGGCAGGTCCACCTTGCCCGACCGCGGGCGCACCGCGTTGACGACGGCCACCGACCGGGACACCAGTTCGCGGTATCCGTGGGCGTCGAGCCAGTCGAGTGTCGCGGAGGCGCTGCGGGCACCGTCGACGGAGCCCGAGCTGACCACCACGAGCGCGTCGGCCTCTTCGAGGATGGTCTGCATGGCGGAATGCATCAGTCCGGTGCCGCAGTCGGTGAGGACGATGCTGTAGAACTTCTCGAGCATCGTGACGGTCCGCGAGTAGTCGTCCGCGCTGAACGCCTCCGAGACCGCCGGGTCGCTGTCGGACGCGAGCACCTCGAGCCGGTGCCTGCTTTGCGACGTGTAACTGCGGACGTCGCTGTATTTTTCGATGCTCTGCTCGTCGCGCAGCAGGTTGCGCACCGTGGCCGGGGTCTCGAGGGGAATCTTCTGACTGAGCGTGCCCCGGTCGGGGTTGGCGTCGACGGCGATGACGCGGTCGCCGCGCAGCGACGCGAACGTGGAGCCGAGGGTCGCGGTGGTGGTGGTCTTGCCCACACCGCCTTTGAGGCTCAGCAGCGCGATCTTGTAGCAACCCTGCAGCGGATGGTTGACCTGCTTGGTCAGCTCGATCCGACGCTGTTCTTTCGGGCTGTTGCCGACGTTGACGTAGCGGCCGGACAGTTGGTACAGCGCCTTGCGCCACCCCGTGGTGGGGGCCGGCTTGACCTGCTTGAGGAGCAGCGACGTCGACAGGTCGCGCGCCGACACCGCGTACTGCTGATCGGCAGTCGTGTCGTGCGGGCGACCGGCGGGTTGCTGGGCGCGAACGCGCCGGGTTGCGGCTGGGGTGCGTGCTGCACGGGCGGCGCCTGCTGCGGCGGCGTGAACGTTCCCTGCCCGGAAGCCTGCTGCGGGGCGGGGGCCTGCTGCGGGGCGGGTGCGGCGGAGGGGGCCTGGACACCGGGCTGCGCGAACGGGTTGGGACCCTGCGGCTGAACGTACGGGGCCTGCCGCGCGGCGTTCCATGCGGCGGCCGATGCGTGGTCGTCCCCGGGCGGATTCGATGCAGGCCGTACCGGCTCCCACATGCCGGCGTTGTTTTCGGACATGGCTGAACATCCCCCTCGTGAAGTCTCCATCGTCCCCACCGGATCACACCGGTCGGAGACGTCGCGGCGGAAGGATATCAGTCGGTGACTACCGTCAGTTGAGGCCCGCGTACGAGTGCAATCCCGACACCACCATGTTGATGATGAACAGGTTGAACAGCATCGCGACGAAGCCCGCCACGTTGATCCATGCGGCCTTGGTGTCGCGCCATCCCGACGTCGCGCGGGCGTGGAGGTAGGCGGCGTAGATCACCCAGGCGATGAACGACACCGTCTCCTTGGGGTCCCAGCCCCAGAATCGGCCCCAGGCGGCCTCGGCCCAGATGGCGCCGAGGATGACTCCCGCGCCGAACAGCGGGAACCCGATGATGGTGGTCTTGTACGCCAGCCGGTCCAGAGTCTGCGCGTCGGGCAGTCGCTCCGCTATCCGCGCGAACACGCCCGTTCCCTCCTCGCCGCGCGGGTACCGCATGCGCAGCAGGAACAGCAGGCTCGCGATGCCCGACACCAGGAACACGCCGGAACCGACGCTCACGATGGTGACGTGGATGGGCAGCCAGTACGACCGCAGCGCGGGCACCACGGGCGCCGCGTCCGCGTACAGCACGGTGGCGGCGAGGAACATCAGGATCAGGACGGGGACGAGCAGGAACACCCACATCGACCGGTACGCCGGCTTCGACAGGAGAGCGAGACCGACAACGAGTGCGGCCGCGCAGGCCATGGTCACGAACTCGTACATGTTGCCGAGCGGGAATCGCTCGGTGGCGAATCCGCGCAGCACGATCGACGCGAAGATCAGCACCGTGCCGACGACGAGCACGGCCGCGCCCATGCCGCCGAAGCGCTCGGACATGGGCTTCTTCGGCTGCTCGACCAGTCGGCCGGGAACCGAGGGCGCTTCGGCCGGGCGAGCGCCGGAGCCTGCCGACACGAGTTCCCGATCCTGCACGGCCTGCGCCCGGGTGGACGCGTACTGCACGATGAGCAGCACGAGTGCCAGCACCAGCACGGTGAAGGCTGATCGGAAGGCCCAGTCGCTGTACTGCGCCAGTGTCTCGTTGGTCGTCATCGTTGGCTCTCCTGCGCGTCAGGCTTCGTGTCGTCCGTGAGCAGACGGGTGCAGAGTCGGCCGAACTCGTCGCCCCAGCCGGCCTGATCGGTCCGGGCGAGTCCACCAAGCTCTACTACAGTACGTCGTGGGTCAAGATCGGAAGCGTCCGCGGGGTAGATGCGGGCCCACACGCGGCGGCGCTTGACCAGCAGCGAGACGAGCAGTCCGGCCATCATCGTCAGCGCCGACACCAGCACCCACTGCTGCGCCGGGTCGTGCGACACCTGCAGGTTCACGAAGTCCACGGCACCGTCGAACCGCACCTGGGTGCCGTCGGCCAGCGTCGAACTCTCCCCCGGTTTCAGATTCACCCGGTCCTGCTTCACGAGCCGGCCCTGGTTGATCAATTCGGTGTTCAGCGAGAACAGCGACTGCGGGTTGCCCGTATCGAGACCGGTGTCGCCCTTGTAGATGTCGATGGCGACGGCCGGGTCGTTCATCGCCGGGTAGCTCGACGCCAGCAGATTGCCGTGGAACAGCGCGGTCGGGGCGAACAGTCCCTCGATCGCGATCTGGTTCTTCCGGCGCTCGTCGGTGTCGGTGTACATGCCGCCGGGCGGGTCGAACCGCATCGCACCGCTGCTGAGGAACGTCGTCGCGTCGGCCGGCCGCCACTGCAGCGTCTCGGTGCGGGTTTCCCCGTTCGGGAACGTGACGGTGAACGTCGGCGCGTACCCGTGCCCCTGCAGATAGACGCGGTCACCCTCGACGCGGAGCGGGTGGTTGACCTGCAACTGGCCGTCCCGCCACGTGTTCGTCTCGAGGTCGTCGCCGGCCTGGTAGGCGATGTTGGACGTGAACATCTCGGCCTGACCGCTGTCGAGGTAGTCGGCCGCGAAGTCCTTGACCTTGACGCACAGCGGCGTCATACCGGTGCCGTCCTGCGTGTTGCCGGCCTTGAAGGAATCGAAGACCGCGGGCGACGTGGTGCAGAAGCCGGGACCGTTGTTGGCGACCACGATGACGTTGCCCTCGTAGCCGAACAGCTTGCCGACGGCAATCGCGACGAGCAACGCCACGAGCGACAGGTGGAAGACGAGGTTGCCGAGCTCGCGGAAGTAGCCCTTCTCCGCGGAGATGGTGATCTCGCCGTCGTGTGCGGCGCGTTCCCCGCCCTCTCGGGTCTCGACCCGCCACCCCTTCAGGTGAGTGCGGATGCGGGTGGCGAGTTCCTCCGGTGTCTCGTCGACCCGGTCCTCGTGGTGGTGCGGCAGTCGCGCGAGATTCCGCGGGGCAGGCACCGGACGGGTGCGCAGCGCCTTGGCGTGGTCGACGCAGCGCGGCAGGATGCAGCCGACGAGGGAGATGAAGAGCAGGACGTAGATCGCGGTGAACCAGAAGCTGCCGAACACGTCGAACAGCTCGAGTTTGTCCATCCACGGACCGAGGGTCGGCCGGTTCGAGATGTACTCGTCGACCTTGCCCGCGTTGAGGCTGCGCTGCGGGAGCAGGGCGCCGGGGATGGCCGCGAGGGCCAGCAGGAACAGCAGCACCAGCGCAGTGCGCATGGATGTGAGGCCACGCCAGGTGTTGCGGACGACCGCGAACGCGCGGCCCGGGAGCGATTGACGGGGCACGGGTGCGGCTTCCGGGGCCTCGGGAGTCTGGGTGTCGCTCATATAGGGAGGGTCACTTCCGAGATAAAGGCGTCGCGAACCCAGCCGACGAACTGGTCCCACGCGCCGGTGACGAGGGCGATGCCCACGGCCACCAGCATGATTCCGCCGAAGATTTGAATCGCGCGCGCGTTGCGGCGCAGCCAGCCGACACCGCGCAGCGCGCGGGACGAGCCGAGCGCCAGGATCACGAACGGCAACCCGAGGCCGAGGCAGTACGCGACGATGAGGGCCACTCCGCGGGCGGCAGTGGCACCGTCGGTGCCTGCGGCCAGGGAGATGACACCCGCCAGGGTGGGGCCGAGGCACGGGGTCCAGCCCAGCGCGAACACGGCACCGAGCAGCGGGGCCCCGGCCAGGCTGGAGATGCGGCGCGGCTCGAGCCTCGTGTCGCGCTGCAGGGCCGGGATCAGGCCGATGAACACCAGGCCCATGGCGATGGTGACCACCCCGCCGACCCGCATCAGGATGTCGCGGTTGATCGCGAGCGCCGAGATGGCGCCGAACACGGACGCGGTGGCCAGCACGAACACCACGGTGAAACCGGCGACGAACAGGGCTGCGGCGCCCGCGACCCGCAGCCGTCCGTCGGCGACCGTCTTCGTGCGGGTGGCCGCCTCCTCCGCGGTGACGGCCGGGGAGTCGGCGCCGACCACACCCGCGAGGTAGGACAGGTATCCGGGAACGAGGGGCACGACGCACGGTGACGCGAACGACACCAGGCCGGCGAGGACGCACGCGCCGAGCGCGAGCAGCAGCGGCCCGGATGCCGCGGTGGACTGGAAGGCGTCGCCGACGCCGCCGGCGAGAAGGGTAGTGCTAGTGCTCACGATTCCTGCGCCACCCGTTCGACCACCGGCTTCAGGTCCTCGGCGAGCAGTTCCTTCAGGAACACGGCGGCCACGCGGTGTTCCCGGTCGAGCACGATCGTGGTGGGGATGACGCTCGTGGGGTAGTTCTGCCCCAGCGCGATCATCGTCCGCATGGCGGGGTCGTAGATCGACGGGTACGACACCTTGTTGTCGATCACGAAGTCCTGCGCCTTGTCCTGCTGGTTGTCCCGCACGTTGATCCCGAGGAACGACACTCCCTGATCCTTGGTCTCCTCGTACACCTGCTCGAGGTCGTTCGCCTCACCCCGGCACGGGCCGCACCACTGCCCCCACACGTTGAGGACCACGACCTGCCCCTCGAAATCGTCGAGCGAGGTGGTCTTCCCGTCGGTCATCAGATCGGGTCCGGACACCGTGCCGATGGTGCCGCGGTCGGCAGGCGGGTCGTAGAAGATCTCCGTCTGCCCGCCCGGCGACACGAAGTCGAACGTGCCGCCCTGGGCCACGGCGTCGTCGCCGGACGCACACGCCGACAGCGACACCGCGGCCGTACAGATCACCGCGAGAAGCCCGGCGAAGCGCCCCCGACTCATGCCCCGGTCACCCTCGGATCCGACGCGCCCGCGGGCTCCGAGTACACGATGTCGATGAGGGTGTCGCCCTCGTAGACGAGGGACGTCAGCGACGCGAGACCGCACTGACGGTGCCGAGGGTCGTGCCACAGCCGCTCCCCCTGCAGGAACCGGCGGAGGGTCCAGACGGGGAGCTGGTGGCTGACGACGACGGCCTCGTGGCCCACCGCAGAGACGCGGGCGCTGTTGACGGCGGCCAGCATGCGGTGCGCGATCTGCAGGTACGGCTCGCCCCACGAGGGCGTGAACGGGTCGCGCAGTTTCCACCAGTGCCGGGGACGGGACAGCGCGCCGTCGCCGACGGACACCTTGAGGCCCTCGAATTCGTTGCCCGCCTCGATGAGGTTCTCGTCGGTCGCGATGTCGACGCCGTGCGCGTCGGCGATCGGAACCGCCGTCTCCTGCGCCCGCTGCAGCGGTGAGGACACAACGTGCGTGATGTCGTGCTTGGCCAGTACCGACGCCACCGCGCGGGCCTGCGCCTCACCCGTCACCGACAGCCGGAACCCGGGGAGCCTGCCGTAGAGGATTCCGCGCGGGTTGTGCACCTCGCCGTGCCGGAGCACGTGCACGATGGTGCGGGTCTGTGTGTGGTCGGGATGATCGGCTTCGGTCACGTTGCGGTTCCTCGGGTCGGGACGGGAGGGCGGGTGGGTGTCGGCGGCCGGGGTGCCGGCCGCGAGGGGGGACGTCACGTCAGGGCTGGACGGCCGCGGCGGCGGCCTTCGCGGCGTGCGGCAGGGCGTCGGCGATGATCGAGAAGGCTCTGTCGTCCATGGCGGCGGAGACGAACCACGCCTCGAACGCGCTCGGCGGCGGGTACACCCCGCGCGAGAGCAGCCCGTGGAAGAACGCCGGGAAACGCCAGGTCTGAGCGGCCTTGGCCTCGGCGTAATTGGTCACCGGGTCCTCACTGAAGAACACGCTGAGCATCGTGCCTGCGGTCTGCACCCGGTGCGGCACGCTCTCGGCGGCCAGCGCGTCGGACAGCAGGGTCCGCAGGGTGGCACTGTTGCGCTCGAGTGCGTCGTACACGCCCTGATCCGCGGCCCGCAGGCTGGCGAGCCCGGCGGCGACGGCGACGGGGTTCCCGGACAGGGTGCCCGCCTGGTAGACGGGTCCGGCCGGGGCGAGATGCGCCATGACGTCGGCGCGGCCACCGAATGCGGCGGCGGGCAGACCACCGCTCATCACCTTGCCGAACGTGTACAGGTCACCGGCGACGCCGTCGAGTCCGAACCAGCCGGCGGAGCTGACGCGGAATCCGGTCATCACCTCGTCCATGATGAGCAGCGCGCCGTTGTCGCTGGTCAGCTTCCGCAGGCCCTTGTTGAATCCGGGCTGCGGCGCCACCGCGCCCATGTTGCCCGCGGCGGCCTCGGTGATGACGCACGCGATCCGGCCCTCGTTCGCGGCGAAGGCCTGGGCGACGGCGTCGAGATCGTTGTAGGGAACGACGATGGTGTCCTCGGCCTGCGCACCCGTCACGCCGGGCGACGTCGGGAGGCCGAACGTGGCGAGCCCCGAGCCGGCGTCGGCCAGCAGCGCGTCGACGTGTCCGTGGTAGCAGCCGGAGAACTTGAGGATCTTGGTTCGGCCGGTGAATCCGCGGGCGAGGCGGACTGCGCTCATGGTGGCTTCGGTGCCGGAGTTGACCAGGCGCACCTTCTCCACCGGCGCGACACGGCCGACGATCTCCTCGGCCAGTTCGATCTCGCCCTCGGTGGGCGCCCCGAACGACAGTCCGGTGGCGGCCGCCTTCTGGACAGCCTCGACGACGGCGGGGTGCGCGTGCCCGAGGATCATCGGTCCCCAGGAACAGATGAGGTCGACGTAGTCGTTGCCGTCGACGTCGGTGAGGGTGTAGCCGGACGCTTCCTTGATGAACCGCGGGGTGCCGCCGACCGAGTGGAAGGCCCGCACCGGGGAGTTGACGCCGCCGGGGATGACCAGATCAGCCCTCTCGAAGAGCTGAGCGGAGCGGGATGCGTGCACGTCGGGGTCACCGGAGGAAACAGTCACGGCCTCCAGTGTCCCAGTTCTGTCGAATTTGCCAACGACAGGGTGTAGTGGGTGGCCAGGATCACTCTGCCCGATCCGTCGTGCCGGATGATTCCGGGACGAGCGAGGCGAACATCGCCCGCATCTCCTCGGACATTTTCATCAGTTCCACGTAGCCGCCGAGTGGGCCGCCCTCGAGGTAGGCGAACTCCATCCCGACGCCCTCGAACCGGCCCCGCTGCACCACCGGCAGTCCCCGGCGCCCGGCTTCGCCGAGGGTGGCCTCGAAGTCTTCGGGAACCCAGGCCACGTGATGGACGCCGGGACCGCTGGTCTCCAGCTGTTCTGTGTAGAGGTTGCGTCCCGACACCGGCTGGATCAGCTCGAGCTGCTGTCCGCCGGCGTATCCGAGCGACACGTGGACCACGTAGTCGGCGGGCCGCCCGCGGTATGTGCAGTGCTCGGGGCCGAAGTGCACGTCCGGGAGCCGCAACCATCGCGCGACGCCCAGCTGTTCCGTGAAGTACCGCTCCGCCGACTCGATGTCGTCGACGACCCAGCAGATCTGGAAGATCGGGCCTTCGACGAGGCTCATGCCATTTTCCCGTTGTCCACCGAGTACACGGCTCCGTGAATGGCGGACGCGTCGCCGGACGCGAGGAAGGCCACCGTCTTCGCCACGTCCTCGGGTTCCATCAGCCCTCTCGGGGAGGCCGACTTCATGACGAGCTCGAAATCGACACCGTCGGGGAACGCGAAATTGGTGACCTGGGGCGTCATCATCCCGCCCGGGCAGACGGCGTTGATCCGCAGCGGCGTGCCGGTGAACTCGAGTGCCATCGCGCGGGTGAGACCCACCAGTCCGTGCTTGGCGGCGCAGTAGCCGGCCGAGTACGCCTGCCCCTCCAGTCCGGCGACGGACGCGACGTTGACGATGTTGCCTCCGCGTTCGAGCAGATGCGGCAGCGCTGCCCGCGACAGGTAGAACGGCCCGTTCAGGTTCACGGCGAGATCGCGTGCCCAGTCTTCGTCCGTGACGTCCGCGGTGTGCCGGAGGGTGTGCGAACCGGCGACGTTGATCAGGACGTCGAGCCCGCCGAGCCCGGAGACGCAGGCTGCCACGGCCGCGCCGCATGCTTCCGGCGACGCCACGTCCGCGGGCGCACAGTGCCCCGCGGCCTCCGGTCCGGCGATCTCGATCATGGTCTGCCGCAGCGCATCCCCGTCCCGCGCGACCCCGAAGACCCGCGCTCCGCGGTCGGTGAGGAGCCGGGCGACGGCCCGCCCGAGCCCCGAGGAGGCCCCGGTGACGAGAGCGACTTTCCCTGCGAACGTTCCCCGATCCGTGTCATCCATCAGTCGATGATGCACTGCGTGCCGATCGGAGGTTCACAGATTGCCCCGCGCCGCCTGCTCGCGCTCGATGGATTCGAACAGGGCCTGGAAGTTGCCCGCCCCGAACCCGAGCGAACCGTGCCGTTCGATCAGCTCGAAGAACACGGTCGGCCGGTCGCCGAGCGGTTTGGTGAAGATCTGCAGGAGGTATCCGTCCTCGTCGCGGTCGACGAGGATTCCGCGCTTCTGCAGTTCCTCCACCGGCACCCGCACCTTCCCGATCCGGGCACGCAACTGCGGGTCCTCGTAATACGCATCGGGTGTGTTCAGGAACTCGACGCCCTCGGCCCGCAGCGCGTCCACCGTCGCGAGGATGTCTCCGGTCGCGAGGGCCAGATGCTGGCAGCCCGGCTCACCGTAGAACTCGAGATATTCGTCGATCTGCGACTTCTTCTTGCCCACCGCGGGTTCGTTGAGCGGGAACTTCACCCGGTGGTTGCCGTTCGCCACGACCTTCGACATGAGTGCCGAGTACTCCGTGGCGATGTCGTCGCCGACGAATTCGGCCATGTTCGTGAACCCCATGACCCGGTTGTAGAACCGGACCCAGTGATCCATCCGGCCCATCTCGACATTGCCGACGGCGTGGTCGAGCGCCTGGAACAACCGCGTGGGTTTACCCGGTCGCGCCGCGAAACCGCTGGTGCGCGGAACAAATCCGGGTAGGTAGGGGCCGTCGTACCGGCTGCGGTCGACGATGGTGTGCCGGGTGCTGCCATACGTGGCGATCGCCGCGAGCCGCACGGTGCCGAACTGATCGGTGGCGTCGCGCGGCTCCTCGAGAATGGTGGCCCCCTGCGAGCGTGCGTGCGCGATGCAGCGGTCGACGTCGAGAACTTCCATCGCCAGGTCCACCACGCCGTCGCCGTGGGCCCGGTGATGGTCCGCGAGCGGGCTCTTCGGATCCACGGCGCCGTGCAGCACGAACCGTGCCGAACCGGACTCGAGGACGAACGACTTGTGCGAGCGCTGACCGGTTTCCGGCCCGGCGTAGGCGACGAGGGTCATGCCCCACGTGGAGACGAAGTACTGCACGCTCTGCGTCGCGTTGCCGCACACGAAGACCACGGCATCCATCGCGACCACGGGAAACGGGTCCGACGCGTCGTCGTGTTCGACGAGCCCGACCAACTGCCGGAGCTCGTCGGTCTCCAGGTGTGCGGCCACCTCGCGGGGCGTCAGGCGAATGTCGGCGGTAGTCATACCTCACTGTGATCCAGCACACATCACTGCGCAACGGTGCTTCTTGACGCTGTTCAATCTGTACAGAATGCTGGATACAAATACGGATCGACCCTACATATTGACCAGGGACGCCATGAGTATCGATCAGCTCGACGCCGCACTGCTCGACCTGCTGCATGCCGAGCCGAAGGTCGGGGTGCTCGAGGCGTCGAGACGCCTGGGGGTGGCGCGCGGCACCGTTCAGGCCCGGCTCGATCGACTCGAACGCACCGGCGTGATCGCCAGTTCGGCGCCGACCCTCGACGCGGAGGCTCTGGGGTTTCCGGTGGTCGCGTTCGCCACCCTCGAGATAGCCCAGGGCAACGGGCACTCCGCGGTCGTCGAGCACCTCACCGCTATCCCCGAAGTACTCGAGGCACACACGATCACCGGAGCCGGCGACGTCCTGGTCCGCGTGGTGGCGCGCACCCACGCCGACCTGCAGCGGGTGATCAACTCGATCGTCGACGGGCACAACGTCCTTCGCTCGTCGACGGTCATCGCGACGCAGACCCAGATCGCCCTGCGTCACGAGCAACTCGTCCGCGCCGCGGTCCCGCCGCCAACTGTCAACGGTCCTCGGGACTCAGCTCGTCCAGCAGTGAACTGAGCAGGTAGCAGGCGTCGTCGAACCGGTCGTGGCCGACGATGCCGCCCCAGTGGTGCTCGATCTCGGCGACCCGCACCGCGGCGTCCTGCAGCGCCTGCCGTCCCCGCGCGGTCGGGACGACCAGTTTCGCCCGCCGGTCCCGCGTGTCCGGAACCCGCTCGACATACCCGAGGTCCTCGAGATCGTTGATCAGTTCGGATGCGGCGGACAGGCTCAATTCGGCGCGTGAGGCGATCTCCGTCAACCGCCGCCCGTCCCAGCCGATGTTGCCGAAGATCTGCAGATGCGGCGGGCGGATGTCGCCGTAACCGCGCTCTGCCATGGGCTCGCTCAACTCCCGGCGGAACTCGTGAAGCAAACGAACCAGCAGCTGTCCTACCGCCGGCCGATCGGACGGCAAACCTCTTGACGGCTCCATGACACAGGAGAATACTACGGTTACCGAAGTTTCGGTTTCCGAAGCAATACTCGACATCACGCACCCGGGGCATCCCATGGACACACAATCGATCACCCGGGCCATCCCGACGAGCGTCGGGAACCTCGCCGTCCACGTCACCGGCAGCGGACCGCCGACCGTGCTGTGGCACAGCCTGTTCGTCGACTCGACGACCTGGGCGCCCCTGCGCAGCCATCTGGTCGCGCACCGGCAGTTGATATCGATCGACGGACCCGGCCATGGAGCGAGTACCGCGGTGCAGCGGCGGTTCACGATGGAGGAGTGTGCGGCGGCGGCCATCGCCGTCCTCGACGCACTCGACGTCACCGAGCCCGTCGACTGGGTGGGCAACGCCTGGGGTGGACACGTCGGACTCGTCGCGGCCGCCCACACTCCCGACCGGTGCCGCACCGTGGTCACCATCGGAACACCGATCGAAGCCCTCACCCGCCGGGAGCGCGCCAGGATCGTGCCGATGGTGTGGGCCTACCGCATCGCCGGGCCGATTCCACCGCTCACAACCGCGGTGATGAACGTCCTTCTCGGCAAGGAGCTTTCACGAACGCACTCGCAACAGTTCCTAGCCGTCTCACGCACCTTCCGGCAGGCTCCGCGACGGGGCATGCACGAGGCGATGCAGTCGATCATGCTGCACCGCAAGGGGCTTGACCCTCTCATCCCCCGGATCGGGGCGCCGACGCTGATGGTCGTCCCCCGCGCAGACACGATGATCTCCATCGAGCGGGCACGGGCCGCCGCGGCGACGATGCCGCACGCCGCGGCCACCACGGTGGACGGCGCCGGCCACATCACACCACTGATCGCCGACCCTGCCGTACTCGCCGACCTGTTCACCGCCTTCTGGCACGACCCGGTGGGATACCTCGCCACGATCACCGACGGAACCGAGAGGGTCCGCTGAACATGATCGAACGCACTGCGGGAGGTAGTCGTGGGCGGACTGTTCATGGGATTGCCGTTCTGACAACGTCGGCGGACCTTCCGTGACGAGCGGCCACCCCGTGCCGGACCCCGTCGGTCCGGGGCAGGAATCGGTGTGGGACTACCCGCGCCCTCCCGCGGTCCGAGGGAGCGACGAACTGGTGGAGGTGTGGTTCGGCGGGCAACTCGTCGCACGCACACGCAACCCGCTGCGACTGCTCGAGACGAGCCACCCGCCGACGTACTACCTGCCGCGCAGGTGCTTCGCCGAGGGGGTCCTGCGTCCGATTGCCGGGAGCACCGTGTGCGAGTGGAAGGGGCGGGCCGACTATTTCGACGTCGTCGCGGGCGGACACGTCGCCGCGCGTGCGGCGTGGCACTATCCCCGACCGGTTGCCGGGTACGAATCCCTCGTCGGGTACGTGGCGGTGATGCCGGGACCGATGGACGGATGTTTCGTCGAGGGCGAGCGGGTGCGGCCACAGACCGGGGGTTTCTACGGCGGGTGGATCACCGATCGGGTGGTCGGCCCGTTCAAGGGCGGGCCCGGCACTCTCTTCTGGTGATCGACGCGACCGCGCTTCCAATGATCGCCCCGATCGTGCGGCTCACCCACCACCACTGCGGGGCTCTTCGTTCTGCCACGGCGGTAGATCGTGGACGATCAGGCCGACGAACCACGGCAGCGGAAGCGACACACCGATGATCGCCACAGCCGCCCACGGGTTGCCGGTGACTCCGTAGACCACCGCCGACAGCAGGAACGCGAGAGTCCTGCCGGACGCCACGATCACGTATTTCCGCACCCGTCGCCGATGCTGTTCCTCGAGTGACACCGACGCCGTGGTGATGCTGATCGGGTGGCGTGCGGTGCCACTCGGCGCGGAGGCCCACCAAGTGCCTGCACCTGTGACGGCGGACCGTAGTGCGTGGGAAAAGCTCACCGCACGGGAGTACCCGATACCGACCCGGTCAGTCGCGGATGCCGCTGCGAATCCAGTGCTGGATCCGCCAGATCACGTTGTACAGATTGAAGGGTGCGACATCGTAGGTGTCCCACTCCTGGCCGACATGGGCGGTCCATTCCGGGATCCGGCCACAGCAGATCTGGTGGTCGAACACGGCGAACAGGGCATTGCAGACAGCAGCACGCATCAGGTTTCTCCTGAATCGGGGCGGCCCCGGACCGGGGCTAGCCTTGGTGCGGGCTGCTGCGCATACGAGCACAGTACACGGCTGTACCGACAACACTTGTCGCAATCTGCCGACAGATCTCGCACGTCCGATGTTCCGGTCGGCCGGAGGGAGGTGACCGCAGATGCGTAGAGCAAGAATGCTTCTCGGCGGTACACCGGAGCGAGTGGCGCGGCCACGATTCCCGTCGGCTCGACCGACTCGCCTCGCCCCGAGGTCGCTGTGATCACCGGCGCCGGACGAATCGTCGTCAGCACGACGGCGCCGGCCGAATACCCACAGTCGTTGCTCCCGGGCTTCGGCACCTTCGATGTGCCCTGATCGCCGGACCTGCTCCTCGACCGACATCACGTGCCTCACGGCGACGGCTACTGTCGAGTCATGGCCACCACAGCTGACCACCTGAGAAGCACACTCGACGGACGCTGGCGGGAGGTACGCGAGCGCGTCAGGGCGGAATTGTCCGGCTCCCCCGACTTCGCGCCGCACTACACCCCCGACCTCGACGAGGCTCGCACCAAGACGCTGGCGCAGTTGCGTCTGCTCGCGAGCAACGGCTATGCCGCCGACGGATTCGCGAAAGACCACGGCGGCACCGGTGACGCCGGCGCCGCAGTGACGAGCATCGAGATGCTCGCGATGTCCGACCTGTCCCTGATGGTCAAGGCAGGCGTGCAGTGGGGACTGTTCGGCGGCGCGATCGAGAATCTCGGCACCGCGCGCCATCACGAGGCGTACGTGAAGCGTCTCGTCGACCTGGATCTGCTGGGTTGTTTCGCGATGACCGAGACGGGTCACGGCAGCGACGTGCAGGCACTCGAAACCACCGCCACGTACGACGCGGACGCCGGCGAATTCGTCATCCACTCCCCCACGCCGTCCTCGCGCAAGGACTACATCGGCGGGGCGGCGCAGCACGCGACGATGGCAGCCGTGTTCGCGCAGTTGATCACGGGCGGCGAGTCGCAGGGTGTGCACTGCTTCGTGGTGCCGATCCGTGACGAGGACGGCAACGACCTCCCCGGCGTGCACACGTCGGACTGCGGGTACAAGGGCGGGCTTCCCGGCGTCGACAACGGCCGAATCACGTTCGACCAGGTGAGAATTCCGCGGGAGAACCTTCTCAACAAGTACGCCGACGTGGAACCCGACGGCACGTACACCTCGCCGATCGACAACGCGAACCGCCGATTCTTCACGATGGTGGGCACTCTCGTGCGGGGACGCGTCACGGTGGGCGGGTCGGCCGGTGCCGCCGCCCGCGTCGCATTGTCGATCGCGACCCGATATGCATTGCAGCGCAGGCAGTTCAATGCACCGCAGGACGAGGACGAGGTGCTGCTCATGGACTACCTCGTCCACCAGCGCAGGCTGTTCCCGTTGATCGCACGGTCCTACGCTCTGCAGTTCGCCCAGAACGAGCTCGTCGCCAAGATGCACGAGATCCAGAGCAGTGCCGACGCCGACCCCCAGGAACAGCGTGAGCTCGAGGGCCGCGCCGCCGGGCTCAAGGTTGCGAACACCTGGCACGCCACCCGCGCGATCCAGGAGGCCCGTGAAGCGTGTGGCGGCGCCGGGTACATGGCCGAGAACCGTCTCACGGCGCTCAAGGCGGACACCGATGTGTTCACGACATTCGAGGGCGACAACCACGTCCTGACGCAGCTGGTGGCCAAGGAACTGCTCACGTCCTACGCGGACGAGGTACGCGGCATGAGCCCCGTCGAATGGATGCGCTTCGCGGCCACCACGGTCTCCGACGTCGTCAAGAAGCGGACCGCCGCGCAGCAGATCATCCAGACGATCCTCGACACGAGGCAGGACAACGAGGAGGACGGCAGCCTCTTCAACCGCGGCACCCAGCTGACGATGTTCGAGGACCGCGAGCAGTACCTGCTCTCGACCGCCGCCCGTCGCCTCCAGGGCGCGCAGAAGCGCGAGGAGAACCCGTTCGACGCCTTCAATTTCGTGCAGGATCACGTGCTGCACGCCGCGCAGGCCCACATCGACCGGGTCGTGCTCGAGGCGTTCGTCGCCGGCATCGACGAATGCGAGGACGACGAGGCCCGCGAACTGCTGAGCGATGTCTGCGACCTCTACGCGCTGAGCGTGATCGAGGAAGACAAGGCCTGGTTCATGGAGCACCGGCAGCTGTCGGTGGAGCGGTCGAAGGCGGTGCAGCGGGGAATCAACGAACGATGCCGGTCGCTGCGGCCGCACGCGCAGACCTTGATCGAGGGACTCGGGGTTCCCGAAGCGCTACTCGGCTCCGCGATGCTCGACGGTCCCGGGACCGACACCGTCCGCAAGACCCAGATCTTCCGGTGACGACGGCGGCTCGGCGGGTTCGCCCGCCGGGCCGGACCGCAACCGGCGCACCGAGTCGATCACCAGCAACCCGGCGACTGTCACCAGTCCGGCGGCGACGGCGATCCACGACCCCGAATACGCGGTTCCCGCGAAGGAGGGTGCACCCGGCGCCACGGGCCCGAACTCAGATGTGACCTGGGCATGGTTCCAGCACCACACGGCGGCGACGACGCCGACCATGGCGCCGATCCACTCCGCTGCCGCCACGACGGTCCCGCGGTTCATTCCGCCGACCCGCCCGCCGACTTCGCGAGCAACGACTCGAGCTGCGCGCGGAGTCCCTCGTCGTCCTTCGCCCACGCCTGCACCAGGGCGCCGCCCCGCAGTCGGAGTCCGATTCCGGTGCGTCGCCGGGGAACCGCGGACAGTTCGCCCAGACTCCGGGCCGTCTCCCACGGCTGCTGTACGTACGCCTCGGGGTCGGCGGGTGGCATGATCTTCAGGATCTCGGCGATCGGCAGATCTTCGGTGCCCTGCCGCAACGACGACGTCGTGAGTTCGACGCTGGCGTGTCTGCGGGCCGCCACCACCTGCACGTAGACGAACCCGCTGAGCAGCACCGCGAACAGCGGCAGCGCGAACCAGTGCACGACCGGGCCGGTCAGCAGTTCGATGATCAAGGCGATCAGGCAGAACACCGGACCGAACGCCACCAGCCGCCAGCGGGCGCCGGGCTCACTGAACAGGACGGCTGGTTCGCTCACACGCTCATCCTGCGACATCGTGGCCCGCGAGGAAAACGTGAGGCACGTCAGGAGAGGGCGCCCGGGATCACGACGAGCAACAGAGTCAGCAGCACGAAGGCCACGATGATCGCGAACATCAGTGCTTCCTTGCGAGACCCGTGTGCTCGATCGTCAGCGCGCATGGAGAAAAGTCCTTCGGTCGAAATGAAGTCTGCGGTCTGCCCTTGTGACGTACTTCACGGTACATCTTTATGTTTCACGAGCAAATCGAAGCTACTCGCCGGAGGGGGGCAACCTCAGAAAGTAGCTGTTGGAATCCTTGCGGTGCATCAGCACGACGGCGCCGACGGCCACCACGGCCTGGAGGATCTGCACGCCGCCGAGAGCGAGCGCGGTGCCGCTACCGTCGGATCCGATGCCGAAGAGCACCGGGACGGTCCACACCACCATCATCACGCACGCGATGGTGAGCAGCATCCGGGCCCAGTTCCGGCCCTTGCGCATGAAGTGCACGAACAGGAGAAAGAGCCCGGTGAGGATCAGGATGAGCACGACCGTCAGCCCGATACCTACGTAGAACAGCGTCTCCACGCTGTCGCGGCTCATGTCGACCTCGCCGGATGTGACGCTGGGGTTGTTCATCAGTTCGTCGACGAACGTCGACTTCTCCCCCACCACCAGAACCATCGCGGCCAATGCCTGGAGCAGACCGAGCCCGGCCACCGCCCACAGCAACTGGGCTGCGGTGCCCACGTCGACCGGTGCCGGACGTTCGGGCTTCGGCTGCGGCACCGGCGGGGGGTACGGGAAATCGTGCGGCGACGGGCTCTGCTGATGCGGAGCCTGGTGCGGCGGTGTCGGTGGCCACTGCTGGGTCATGGCACTACCGTATCCGCCGACGAGACGATCACAACCAGCCGGCCGCTTCGGTCGCCCAGTACGTCAGCACGACGTCCGCGCCTGCACGGCGGATACTGGTGAGCGATTCGAGGATCGCGGCGTCGCGGTCGATCCAGCCGTTCTGCGCGGCGGCCGTGATCATCGAATACTCACCCGAGATCTGATACGCCGCAACCGGGACGGGCGAGCGGTCCGCCGTCTCGCGCAGGACGTCAAGGTAGGACATCGCCGGCTTCACCATCACCATGTCGGCGCCCTCGTCGATGTCGAGGTCCACCTCACGCAGAGACTCCCGGCGATTGGCCGAATCCTGTTGGTACGTGCGGCGATCACCCTGCAACGACGAACCGACAGCCTCGCGGAACGGACCGTAGAACGCCGACGCGTACTTCGCCGAGTACGCGAGCTGACCGACATCGGTGTAGCCCGCGTCGTCGAGTGCCTTCCGGATGGCGGCGACCTGGCCGTCCATCATTCCGCTCGGACCGAGCAGATGCGCGCCGGCCTCGGCCTGCGCGACCGCCATGTCGACGTACCGCTGCAGCGTGAGGTCGTTGTCGACCGCACCGCTCGCGTCGAGGACACCGCAGTGACCGTGGTCGGTGAACTCGTCCAGGCAGGTGTCCGCCATGATCACCGTCGCATCGCCGACTTCGTCTGCGAGCCAGCGCAATCCGCGGTTCAGGATGCCGTCCGGATCGGACGCGCCGGACCCCTCGGCGTCCTTGTCGTCGGGACGCGGCACCCCGAAGAGCATGAGTCCGCCGAGACCCGCCTCGACCGCTTCCGTCGCCGCCCGCCGCAGCGAGTCGGGTGTGTGCTGGAAGACGCCGGGCATCGACGAGATCTCACGAGACTCGTCGATACCGTCCGCGACGAACATCGGCAACACGAGATGCCGTGGCTCGAGCGAAGTCTCGGCGACGAGACGACGCAGGGCCGGTGTCCGGCGAAGCCGTCGCGGTCGGTGGGTCGGGAACAAGGACGTGCCCTCCTTCGTCGGGCCCGTGCGCCTTTTTGGTAGTTGGAGCAACCAAAAAGGCGCACAGGCGCGCAGCGCCTATCGCCGGGCGCGGGACTTCTTGCGCGGCGGGGGTAGTGCGCCCTCGGCACGCAGGCGCGCGGCGTGCTCGGCGAGAGCCTCGACCAGCGGGCCGACCTGAGCAGACTCCGGCTGCACGTCCACGCGCAGGCCGAACTCGATGGCCGTCTCGGCGGTCTTGGGACCGATGCAGGCAACGAGGGTGCGCGCGTGCGGCTTTCCGGCGATGCCGACGAGGTTGCGGACGGTCGACGACGAGGTGAAGCAGACGGCGTCGAACCCACCGGTCTTGATCATCTCGCGGGTCTCGGCCGGCGGCGGCGCAGCCCGGACGGTGCGGTACGCGGTGACGTCGTCGATTTCCCAGCCACGTTCGCGCAGGCCCTCGGCCAGCGTCTCGGTGGCGATGTCGGCGCGGGGCAGCAGAACCCGGTTGACCGGGTCGAACACGTCGTCGTAGGGCGCGAATTCGGCCAGCAGGCCTTCGCTCGACTGCTCACCGGAGGGCACGAGTTCGGGGTTGATTCCGAACGAGCGGACCTTGGCGGCCGTGGCCTCACCGATGCAGGCGATCTTGACGCCGGAGAACGCGCGGGCGTCGAGCCCGAACTCCTCGAACTTCTCCCACACCGCACGCACCGCGTTGGTGGACGTAAAGACCACCCACTGGTAGCGGCCGTCGACGAGACCCTTCACGGACCGTTCCATCTGCGCCGGGCTGCGGGGCGGCTCGACGGCGATGGTGGGCACCTCGATCGGGATGGCACCGTGCGTGACGAGGCGGTCGCTCATTTCGCCTGCCTGATCCTTGGTGCGCGGCACCAGGACCTTCCAGCCGTACAGTGCGCGCGACTCCCACCAGGACATCTTGTTGCGCTGGGCGACGACCTTGCCGACCGTCACGACCAGCGAACCGACCAGTTCGGAACCGGCCTCGTTCAGCGTCGCGAGGGTGGCCTCGACGGTGCGCTGCTGCCGGGTGGTGCCGCGGACCGTGATGGCCGCCGGGGTCTGCGGAGCCAGGCCGTGCTCGACGAGGGCGCTCGCCGTCTCGGCCAGGTGACCCGACGTGGCGTGCAGGACCAGCGGTCCGGGTGCAGCGGCCAGGGCAGCCCAGTCGACCTCGCCGCGGACGTCGGCCTCGGTGTGTCCCGACCCCAGTGCCATGCCGGCGTAGGACGGGACGGCGGACGCGGACGGCAGGCCCGGCAGGACCTCGAACTGCACCTGGGTGCGGGCGACGGCGGTGACCTCGGCGATCACGGAGTCGGTGGTCAGCGGGTCGCCGGACACCAGACGCACGACGTCGTGGCCGTTCTTCGCCTCGTGGACGAGGGTCTTCGCGACCTCCGCCGGCTCACCCAGTGCGGGACGGACCTCGGCGAGCGGTTCGCCGGTCTCGGCGTCGACGCCCAGGTCGGTGCCCACCAGGACCGTGACGCCCCTGTCGACGTCGGGGTCGGTGAAGGCGAGGGTCGCTGCGGCAAGGACGTCCCGTGCGTGCACGGTGAGCAGTGCCGGATCGCCCGGTCCGGATCCCACGAACAGGATTCGTCCGGGGGTGTTCTTACGGACTCGGCTCATCGGTAATTCTCCAGTGCGATCATGTGTCGAGATGGGTACAGGTAGCGGATCGGCCGATCAGTCGGCCTTCGCACATCAAACATCGGCATCACCGGCCTCGGTGACATTCATCAGCTCCCGCGCACCGAGCTCGAGAAGCTCACGCGCGACGGAGCGGCCGAGTTCTTCGGCGTTCTCCGGGGAGCCCACGGCCCCCGTGCGTATGACGTCGGAGCCGTCGATGGCTGCGGCGCAGCCCCGGACGGACAGTTCGTCGAAGATGCGGCCGTCGTCGTCGAGTGATTCGACGACCTCGGCGATGGCGCCGACGGGCGCGGTGCAGCCGGCCTCGAGCTCGGCGAGCAGTGCGCGTTCCGCGGTGACGGCGGCACGGCTGTTCGGGTCGTCGAGCTCCGACAGGATCGCAACGAGCGCGGTGTTCGCCGACAGGCATTCGACGGCGAGCGCGCCCTGCGCGGGTGCGGGCAGCATCTGGACCGGTTCGATGGACTCGGTGATCAGGTCCAGTCGTCCGATCCGCGCCAGACCCGCCCGGGCCAGGACGACGGCGTCGAGTTCGCCGGACTCCACCTTGCCGAGGCGCCGCTGCAGGTTGCCGCGCAGCGGACGGATGTCGAGACCGAGGCCCAGCGCACGGAGCTGCGACGTGCGCCGCGGAGCGGACGTGCCGACCTTCGAACCGGCGGGCAGTTCGCCCAGGACCAGTCCGTCGCGGGCCACGAGCGCGTCGCGGGGATCCTCGCGCGGCGGAATGGCGGCGATGGTGAACCGCTCGTCGGGGGCGGTCGGCAGGTCCTTGTAGGAGTGGACGGCCACGTCGACCCGGCCGTCGGCGAGCGCTTCCCGGAGTTCGGCGGTGAAGACGCCGACGCCGATCTTCTCCACCGATTCCATGGACTGGTCGCCCTTGGTCTTGATGATGACGAGCTCGGCGTCGTGCCCGGCCGAGATCAGTGCGTCGCGCACGGTGCCGGCCTGGGTGGTCGCGAGCTCACTCCCACGGGTTCCGATCCGCAGCGTACGGGTGCCGACGGCGCTCATGCCTGCGATTCCTTCCCATGGTTGTCGTCTGTGGCGAAGCGGCGCAGGCGCGGGTCCTGGCCGGCGATGAAGCCGTCCGTGATGTCGATGGCGCTCAGGTCGGTGGCGCCGCCGAGGTCGGTGGGCTTCGCGACGGCCTCGACGGATCCGGGGCTGAGTTCGAACAGTTCCCGCAGGGCGGCGGCGTAGGAATCGCCACCGGGTGCGGAGGCGAGTTGCTTCACCCGGACGGTGGGCGCGTGGAGGAGCTTGTCGACCACTCGCCGCACGGTGCGTGCGACCTCGTCGCGCTCGGGGTCGTCGAGTCCGGGCAGACGCGAATCCAGTCGCATCAGCTCCGCCTCGACCACGTCCGCGGCGCGCTGGCGCAGGGCGGTGACGGTCGGCGTCACCTCCGCCAGCCGCTGGCCGGCGAGGTAGTTGGCGAGCTCGGCGGCGACGATCGTCCGGGCGGCGTCGGCGTCGGATGCGGCGGCGCCTGCGGCGGGATCGCGCTGCAGCGATTCCATGTCGAGGACGGTGACCCCGGGCAGACCCGACACGGCGGGTTCGACGTCGCGGGGCAGTCCGAGGTCGCAGATGACGAGGGGGCGGTCGGCGTCGCGGCCGGGCTGTGCCAGCGCGCGGTGAGTGTCCGCGAGCGTGACGACGGCGCCGACCGCGCCGGTACAGGTCACGAGGACATCCGCCTGGGCCATTGCCGCCGGGAGTTCACCCAGTTCGAGGGCCTCCGCCTCGACGCCGTTGGACCGGGCCGTGCCGGCGAGGTGCTCCGCACGCTCCTTGGTGCGGTTCACGACGACGATGCGGCCGATCCCGGCACGCGTGAGGTGCGCGACCGACAGGCCGCCCATGGACCCTGCCCCGACCACGACGGCGGTGCGTCCGGTCAATCCGCCGTCGCCCACGATGCCGGCAGCCCGGTCGAGGGCCACGGATACGACGGACGCGCCCGCGGAATCGATGCCCGTCTCCGAGTGCACCCGCTTACCGACGCGCAGCGCCTGCTGCGCGAGCTCGTGCAGCGTGCGGCCCGCGGCCTGCTGCGCGTCGGACGACGCGTAGGCGGTCCTGATCTGCCCCAGGATCTGCTGCTCGCCGATCACCATCGAGTCGAGGCCACTGGCCACGGCGAACAGGTGCTCCGCCGCAGCCTCGCTGTAGCGCACGTACGCGTGCCGGTGCAGATCGGTGAGATCCAGCCCGGAATGGTCGGCGAGCAATTCGCCGACCTCGGCCAGCGCACCGTGGAACGCATCGACGACGGCGTAGATCTCCACCCGGTTGCAGGTGGAGACGATCATCGCCTCCGAGATGTGCGACGACGCCAGAAGCTTGTCCGTCAGCTTCGGGCGATCGGTGTCGGTGACAGCGACCCGCTCGAGAACTGGCACCGGGGCCGTCCTGTGCGAGACCCCGACAAGCAGAACACTCACGGCGCGATCACTGATCCGTTTCTTGGTGCGGTGGACGGGACAGCCGAATGTCCGATGCGGACGCGGGGAGCGGTGGGGACCGACTCCGTGTTGCGTGCGCTGTTGAACGAGAGGACCTGCATTTCGACCGCGAGGTCGACGCGGCGCATCTCGACGTGATCGGGAACGTCGAGCGAGGTCGGCGAGAAGCTGAGGATGCAGCGCAGTCCGGCGCGAACCAGACGGTCGGCGACTTCCTGCGCCGCCTCGTCGGGCGTCGAGATGACACCGATGGTGGCCTCGAGTTCGGCGCAGGCCTGCTCGAGTTCGTCGACATGCCGCACGGTGAGGTCGCCTACCGGCGCACCGACCCGCGCCGGATCACTGTCGAACAGTCCGACCATGGAGAACCCGCGACGGCCGAAGCCGCCGTAACCGGCGAGCGCCTGGCCGAGGTTTCCGACGCCGACGAGCACGACCTTGTGTCCGCGGTCCAGGCCGAGCGCGCGCTCGATGCGGGCCCGCAGGCGCGTCACGTCGTAGCCGACACCGCGCACACCGTTCGGGCCCAGGAAGGAAAGGTCCTTGCGGAGCTTCGCGGAGCCGACACCGGAAGCGGCGGCGAGTTCCTCGCTCGAGACGATGATCGTGCCGCGTTCCGTCAGCACTCCGAGGACCCGCAGGTACGTCGCGAGGCGCGTCACCGTAGCCTGGGGGATGTCCCGCGATTCGGGGAGCGGAGCCGCGCCGGAGACCGAGGGGGCCGGAGACCCGACCACCGATTGCCCGACCGCCCCTGTGACGCCAGGGGCCACAGACCCATGCGTCTGGTGCGTTTCGGTCACGTCGTTGGCTCCTCGTCCGACCGGCATTCCATGCCGTTCTTCACGATGCTCCGGGGAATTGTTCACACCACGGTAACTGCTTGTGAACCCATGCACAAAGTCGCTGCGACTGCGCGACATGCGGTCCTACCTGCACGGCATCGGAAGATCCCATTTTTAGGGTTCCCTTACTTGCGTAAATCCGAGCGAAGGCGCTCTTCGTCGACCTCCCAGTAACTGTGCTCACGTCCGTCGAGCAATACCACCGGCAATCGGTCGCCGAATTCGGCCCGCAATTCGGGGTTCGTGGCCGCCGCCTCGTCGACGTCTATGCACGTCAGTTCCAGCCCGAACTCCTCGCACAGAACCAGCAGCACCTCGCGGGCCGGCGCGCACGCACCGCACCCCGCCCTCGTGAGAAGCGTCACCTCGTGTCCGTCCGTGCTCATGCCTCGTCACTTCCTTTCGACGCCTCCGGTGGAGTCACTGTGCCGTTTCGGGGTCCGCTGACGCCAATCGACTCGGAGATGAACGTCACACAGTTCCCCCAGCGCGGCCATCCACCCGCCCCGTCTCCGATTCGGGGGATAGGCTGCTCCCAGAGGCTTCTGCGATACGGGAGGTGCGAGTGCCTGCGCGATCACTACCGAACGGCACGGGTTTCGGTTCAGGTCTGGCGGGGATCATCCTCCCGGGCCGACGCCAGTTCAGGAATCCGCTGGGACCCAGCGAAGCCGAGGTACGTGCCAACGTCGCAGGTGAGGCGAGTGCCGATGCGGCCCTCGCACTTCACGTCGCGTCCGGCGAGGAAACCGAACTGGTGGAACACGACGTTCCCCTCGACCTCACCGCGGCCGCGTTCTTCGACGTCGACAACACGATGGTCCAGGGCGCCTCGATCATCCACTTCGCCCGCGGACTCGCCGCCCGCAAGTATCTGAAGACGTCCGACCTCGTCGACTTCGCGTGGAAGCAGATCAAGTTCCGCGTCACCGGCAAGGAGAGCAGCGACGACGTCGCCTCCGGCCGGGAGAAGGCCCTCTCGTTCGTCTCCGGACGCTCGACGGCCGAGCTCGCCCGGCTCGGTGAGGAGATCTACGACGAGGTGATCGCCGACAAGATCTGGCCCGGCACCCGGGCGCTGGCGCAGATGCATCTCGACGCCGGTCAGCAGGTGTGGCTCGTCACCGCGACCCCGGTGGAGCTGGCCCAGGTCATCGCGAAGCGCCTCGGCCTCACCGGTGCCCTCGGCACGGTGGCCGAAAGCGAGGACGGGATGTTCACGGGACGCCTGGTGGGCGACATCCTGCACGGCCTCGGCAAGGCACACGCCGTGCGGGCCCTGGCCGTCCGAGAGGGACTCAACCTCAAACGCTGCACCGCTTACTCGGACAGCCACAACGACGTGCCGATGCTGTCGCTCGTCGGCACCGCGGTCGCGATCAACCCCGACACCGATCTGCGCGAGCTCGCCAAGAACCGGGGCTGGGAGATCCGGGACTTCCGGACCGGACGCAAGGCCGCCAAGATCGGCGTCCCCACGGCGCTGCTCCTCGGCGCTGCCGGCGGCGCACTCGCCGCGATCGTCGCGCGCCGCCGCGAACAGGCGGCCTGAGCCGCACGCAGCGGCTCAGGGCTTCAGCCCAGGAACACGTTCCGGCGCTTCGCGAGGAGCCGGTACAGCGTCTGCTGGATGGTCTCCCGGACGTGGTCGGTGACCTCGAACAGTTCCATCGGGTCGTCGGCCGCCGCCGCGTCGTAGGTGTCGGTGACGATCGGCTTGCCGAACTCGATGTACCACTTCGACGGCAGCGGAACGAGGCCGAGCGGTCCGAAGTGCGGGAACAGCGGGGTCACCGGGAAGTACGGCATCCCCAGCAGCCGCGCGAGCGTCCCGAGTTCGCCGATCTTCGGGTAGATCTCCTCGGACCCGACGATCGAGCACGGAATGATGGGCGCACCGGTCCGCATGGCGGCGGACACGAAGCCGCCGCGGCCGAACCGCTGCAGCTTGTAGCGTTCGCTGAACGGTTTGCCGATGCCCTTGAAACCTTCGGGGAACACGGCCGCGACCTCCCCGTCCTGCAGGAGGCGCACGGCGTCCGGGTGGCACGCGAGGGTGTGCCCGGCCTTGCGGGCGACACCGCCGACCAGCGGCATCTCGAACGCCAGATCGGCGGCCAGCATCCGAAGCGGGCGATGCGCGGGGTGATGATCGTGGACGGCGACGGACGTCATCAGACCGTCGATGGGCAGGACCCCGGCATGGTTGGCGACCACCAGCGCACCACCGGTCGACGGGATGTTCTCCAGACCGCTGACCTCGACGCGGAACCACTTGTCGAACAGCGGCCGCAGGATGGGGAGCCACACGTTCTCGGCGAAGTGCGGGTCGTAGCCGAAGTCGTCGACGTGATAATCGCCCGACAGCCGACGGCGCACGAACTCGGCGGTGTTGACGATCTGCTCGGCCAGGGCGTTGCGGACGGCGTCGACGGCCGAGGACTCGGTGACGGGCTGGGGTGGGGTGATCACGGCGGGTGGAGGCATCGCGGACGGATGTCGGCTCTCGCTCTGCTCACGCCTCGAACGTCCGATAGCGGCCCCGCGCGCGGCTGTCGCACCGTGCAGCGGAATGACCTTCGCCACTTCGTTCACCTCTCCCCTTTCGCCGTGCCGGTTAGAGCGAGTAGTGCGTTTTCTGCTGCGTCGACCCATTCGTTCTTGATGATCGCCTTGACGCCTGCCGCGCGAGCGAAGTCGTCGAGCGCCTGCATCGAGGTCCACCGTGGCTCGAAGGATAGTTCGCTTCGCATGCGGGTGGTGTCGAGTCCGCAACCGAAGTGGAAGTACTCGAGTTGCTCGGTGGTGTACGACCGCATCACCGGACCCATCAGCGCACGTCCGAGGTTGCGGAACAACCCGAACGGCATCGGGACCTCGATCCGCCCGGCGCGGCGGATGGCCTGGGACATCATGACCACGCCGTCGCCGGCGACGTTGAACGTGCCCGCCGGACCCGACACCGTGGCCCGTTCCAGTGCGGCCAGCGCGTCTTCCTCGTGCAGCACCTGCAGGCGTGCGTCGCGTCCGAGAATGGTCGGCACCACCGGCGAGGTGAGGTATTGCGCGACGGTCGCGTTGAGGCGGGGCCCGACCAGCGGTGCGAGGCGGAGAATCGACACGCCGATGTCGGGGCGCCGACGCCCCATCCCGCGCAGATAGCCCTCGATCTCGATGCAGTCCCGCGCGTAGGCGCCCGCGGGACGCCGCCGGGCGCTCATCTCCTCGGTGAACTTGGCCGGGTCCTTCGCGCTGCAGCCGTACACCACGGAGGCCGAGCGCAGCACGACCTTCCGGACGGTCGGCGCCTTCTGGCAGACGGCGAACAACTGCATCGCGCCGATGACGTTCATGTCCTTCATGGCCGCGCGACTACCCGACTTCGGCGGGCGTGCCAGCGTCGACGCGTGCACGACGGTGTCGACCTCGGCGTTGCGAATGACCTTGCCGATCAGGGGGTTCCGAATGTCGGCGCGCACGAACTCGGCGCGGCCCATGCGGCGCAACATGTCCTTGCTCGGCGACACCGCGTCGACCGCGATGACCCGTTCGATGTCCGGATTCTGAGCGAGCCGGGTGACCAGGTATCCACCCAGAAACCTGCTTGCTCCAGTGACCAGCACGACGCGCGGCACCGCCGTTCGCGTAGTACTGTCTCCGTCACTCACAACCACTAGAACCCCCGATCACGTAGCGAGTGACGTCAACGATACGTGCAGGAGGGGGATGGCGCTCCGCACAACGACAATTGGTCGGTCGCCCACTACGCGGAGGAGGTCGGCGAAACGACGGATGCCCGCCACCGGAGGTGACGGGCATCCAGACGCAACTCTTTACTTACCGAGTTTCCTGCGCTGCACTCGGGTGCGGCGAAGCAGCTTGCGGTGCTTCTTCTTCGACATGCGCTTGCGTCGCTTCTTGATCACTGAACCCATAGCGGGTGTCCCTCACGTTCTTCTCTAGCGTTCCTGCGCACGCCGGTCACGTACGCCTTGCGCCTCTATGGCGCCTGGGCCTCGTTTTAACTAGCTCAGCGCCTTACGACACCAGCTGGCTGGTACGACAGTCGCTAATCGTACCGGTGCGGGTCCGCTCCCGGAAAACGAGGTCGCACCGCTCCCGGGAAACACGGTCGCACCGCTTTCGGCGAAACCGAGGTGACCCTCTTCGTGCCGATCGGTCAACCGGCGTCGAAGTACGAGGTTTCGAGGTAGTCGTGCACTGCTTTCGCATGCACTCTGAACGAGCGGCCCACACGGACGGCGGGCAGTTCGCCGCTGTGCACCAACCGATACACAGTCATCTTGGACACTCTCATCAGCGTCGCTACCTCGGCGACGGTGAGAAATTGCGTTCCGGCCAGTGCCGGTTGTCCGTCCGGGGTCGAGCCCTTGGACGGTTTTTTTGCAGACGTCATCAACCACTTACCTCCGGCACGTCTCGCGCCGCCGGCTTCCCCTCCGGCGGAACAGACACGCACGTGCTACTTCGAGCTTAGCGGGACGGATGGGGTTACTGCGACGGGTGTGGGCAATCGAATATTCATTCGGTCGACGTGCCGAGTTCGGCGGAACGAATTTTCGCGGCTTCGAGAGCGTCGAAAAAGGCTGTTCGGAGCCCGTTTCCCTCCAGCCGGCGGATCGCCGCCGCGGTGGTTCCGCCGGGCGACGTCACGGCGGCACGGAGTTCGGTTGCGCTCTCCCCCGACCGGTCGAGCATGGCTGCGGAGCCGACCATGGTCTGGACGACCAGTTCGGATGCGGTCGCCCGGGTCAGTCCGAGCCCCACGCCCGCGTCGATCATGGCCTCGGCGACCAGGAAGAAATAGGCGGGCCCGGAGCCGGAGACTGCGGTGACGGCGTCGATCTGCGATTCGGGGACGACGACGACCTTGCCGACCGACGAAAGGACGCCGCGCACCAGTTCGAGGTGCTCCTTCTTCACGTGCCTGCCGGGTGCGAGCACGCTGACGCCCTCACCGACCAGCATGGGCGTGTTGGGCATGACCCGGACCACCGGGAACCCGGCGGGCAGTCTCGTCTCGTAGAAGGCGGTCGGGATACCGGCAGCGAGCGACACGAGCAGCTGCTCGCGCTCGCCGTCGAGTTCCACCTTGGACACCTCGGTGAGCGCGGCCTCGACGTCGCCCGGCTTGACGGCCATCACGATGACGTCGGCACCTTCGGCGGCGTCGGAGGGGGTGGTGACCCGCACCGCGTACGCGGCGGCCAGCTCGTCGGCGCGCGCCGGGTGCTGCTCGGCCACCACCAGATCCTTGACGGCGTGACCTGCCTGCAGAAGCCCCGAGATGAGGGCCTCACCGATCTTGCCGCCTCCGATTACCGCAATTCTCGTCATGCCGAACAGCCTGCCACGACGCTCCGCGGCGCCTTCCTAGCGGGGGATCATCGCCAACTGCCGGCTCTGCACGACGATCGCCCCGGTCGAGTCGAGGACGGTGTGGTCCTCCTCGAACCACGCACCGCCGAGCACCGTGCTGCTGGCCATCACGCGCAGCCAGCCCGGCGCCGGCTGCCTGCGCAGGTACGTGGTCAGCTGCACGGTGGGTGCCCAGCCGAACATGCCGCGGTTCATCGTCACGGGGGCACTGATGTCTCCGGTCATGATCGCGAACAGCGCCGCCGTGTCAGGATCGTCCTCGTCGCCCGCGCGCGGTCGCACCCACATGCGCACCTCGGGTTCGCCCTGGCTGCCGGTCAGGAAGTGCGCCGACGTCCCGTCCACCCGCATGTCGCAGCCCTGCGACACGTGGACGATCTGCCCCATCGGATGATCGGCCGTGAGCACGACGGCGTCGGCGGGCGGTTCCACCGGAAGCTGGGACAGGGCGTGGTCTCCGCTGTACTGCGGCTCCCCCACGTCCGGGACGCCGAGGGTGACCGACGCGTGCACGGCCACGCGGTCGCCCTGCTTCAGCTCCACGTCGACGAACGACACCTGCTTGCCCTGCTTGCGCAGAGTCGTCGACAGCGTCACCTCGCCGGGGTCGGGAGCGGACAGGTAGTTGGCCCCGACCGCGAGGGGCTGCACCCGGGACAGCTCGGCGTCGCCGTTCTCGTCGAGCAGTCGCCTGCGGGCCGCGGCGGCGCAGAGCGACATCATCGAACCGCCGTGCACCTTGGGGCCGATCGTCCAGATCGGGTCGATCGATGCCTGATAGGTCCCGTCACCGGCAGCGGTGAGGACGTTGAGGTCGTGGAAGGGAGTTGAGCTCACTGCTGATCCTGTTCTTCGGGTTTCCGGAGGCGCTTCTGCGCGACGTCCTGGTGTGCGAGGCGGCGCATCGCGGCGATCACCGGCTCGTAGATGGCCGTGCCGAGCACCGCGTAGCGGATCGCGTCCTCGGCCGATTCGGTGGGCATGAGTCCGATGTCGATCTCGGCGATCCCCCGCACGTGCCGCCCGTAGGCCTCGAGCCGCTCCTCCGTCATCGGGATGCCGGCTTCTTCGAGCCCCTCGAGTGCACGTTCGAGCTGGCCGACCGCAACGTACCCCGGGTCGTACACCTGCCCGAGCCTGTCGAGGACGGCGCGTGCCCGCGGGAACTCGTCCGCGTCCCCGCCTCCGCCGGTGTCGGAGGCATCGAGGTACGGCGGGAGTTGCGCAATGGCCTCGCCGAGCACCTCGAACAGCGAGCCGTCGGGATGGTCGACGAGCCGGAGGATCTCCCGGATGCGCGGAATCGGGAGTCCGGCGCCGGCCAGCGCCTTGACGAGGCCCAGTCGCTCGACGTGCTTCTCGCCGTAGCGGGCCTGGGTGGCGCTCGTCGCCTCGCCGGGCATCAGCAGACCTTCGCGCAGGTAGTACTTCACCGTCGCGAGCGGAACACCGGTACGGGCGACCAACTCGGAAACGCGCACGGCCCCTCCTTCGGCTCATCGACTCTCGATATCGGATACCCCAGCACTAGATACTGAAACTATCCAATATGGCGACGAGCTTACCGCAGCAGGGACGCGGCAGATATCTCAGGTGTCGTCGTGATCGCCGCCGGAGTGGCTGCGCGGCGACCCCGAGGCGGCGCGGCCCGGTTCGAGGTGCTCACGGGCGAAGGCCAGCGCCTGCGCGAGCATCGACGACCGTTCCCGCTGCGTCCGGGCGTTCTGTGTGTTGATCTCGATCACCGCCTGCCCGTCGAATCCGGTGTCGACGAGATGACGGCACAACTGCGCGCAAGGCTGGGCGCCGTGGCCGGGGATGAGGTGCTCGTCCATCGACGCGCCCCGACCGTCGGCGAGGTGGAGATGCGCGAGGCCCTCCCCCATCCGCTCCGCCAGCTTCATCGCGTCCATTCCGGCCGTGGCCGTGTGCGACAGGTCGAGGGTGTAGTGGGCGTGTCCCGAATCGGTGGGGTCGTACGAGGGGCTGAACGCCGACAGCGCGGCTCCCGGCCCGCCCCGCCGCCGAAGCCGCTGGGCGGACCTCTCCTTGCTGCCGAAGAAGCCGTCCGCCCGCATGGGGAACATGTTCTCCACCGCGACGATCACACCGCTGCGCCGTTCCAGGTCGGCCACCTGATCGGCGAATCCCTCGGCGTATCGGCGCTGCCAGCGGAACGGGGGGTGCACCACGACACTCGTCGCCCCGAGCGACTCGGCGCTGCGGACGGAACGCTCCAGCTTCGCGGCCGGGTCGGCACCCCACACGCGCTGCGAGATGAGCAGGCACGGCGCGTGGATCGCCTGAACCGGAATCGCGTACCTGCGCACCAGCCCGGCCACGGCCCCGATGTCCTGGCTGACCGATTCGGCCCACACCATCAGTTCGATGCCGTCGTATCCCAGATCGGCCGCGTACCGGAACGCCGCCTCGGTGTTCTCCGGGTACACCGAGGCCGTCGACAGGCCCACCAGCACCTTCCGACCGCGCGGTGACGATCTAACCTGCCCGTACCCACTGTCCCCGACCATGAGCAACTCAGCCCGACGCAAGCATGAAGGCTAACGGCCCCAGAGTGACGATCATCCCGACCACGACGGCGATCACGAAGCTGGTGATGTCGTCGGTGCGACGCAGGATGCGGACCATCGCGACCAGGCCCACGATGACGAGCAGCGCCAGAATCAGCGCGACCCACGGAAAGACGTCCCACAGCTTCTCGAACCCCTTGAAGAGCAGGGCCCCGGCGATCACGGCCACGACACCCTGACCGATGAGGACGGCCCACTCGCGGGTGGAGTTCTCGCCTGCCTCGTCCTTCTTGTCCGCCTTCTCCACTTTCGCGGCCTCGGCCTTCTCGGCCTTCGCCTCCTTGCGGGAGCGACGAGGGCTCTGCGTCTCGCCCTCGCGCTTCTCGGTGTCCGCGTCGTCGGTGGCGGCCTCGATGAGTTCCGTCTCCTCGCCCGCGTTCGCCGCGTCCGAGTCCCGGGACTGCCGCATCAGGTCGCCGGCCAGCGTCGAGCCGGACAGCAACGCGGGTTCCGGCTTGACCTTGGCGGGAGCCTCGGGCTTCGGCGTCTTCACGAACTTCGATGCGCCGTTCGACGGTGTCGCGGCACCCGCCTTCGCGGGAGTTCCGGATTTCGCCGGCGCCTCGGGCTTCGCGGGTGCTTCGGACTTCGCCGCCGGTTCGGTCCCGGCCGGGGTGTCGGTCTTCGGCGCCGGCTTCACGCGGGGAGCGGCGACGGTCGGGGCGGGCTCCGGTTTCTTCACGACCGGGGCGGCCACGGTGGGCGCCGGTGCGGGCGCGGCGGCCTCGGCCGCCGGCTGTTCCTTTTGGACGGATCGACTGACCCAGGTTCCCTGGTGATCGCGCGACGTCCCACCCGACACCACTCCGCGACCGCGGCCGGCGGGGCGACTGGCGATGGGCTCGTCGTCATCGTCGTCGTCGAGCGGGGCCTTGAATGCTGCGGTGCGTTCGTCGGCACGCACCGGCGCCGCGGCAGGCGCGGGCTTGCGGGGCGGTTCGGGCGCGGCAGGTGCAGGCTCGGGTTCCGGTTCGGATTCGAGCGCCCGCGAATCGGACGGATCCCGGACAACCGGAATTTCACCGGTCAGCTCGGCAACGGAGATTCCCCCCTTGACGCCGCGACGACGCCGCCCGCCCCGGGACTCCACCTGTTGTCCGTTGCGTTTGAGCAGCTCTGACACAGAGATCTGCTGACTGTCCTCGGTCATCGAGCACCCACCATCAATTCACCGCCCATTTCCGTATCGAGCTTGCGGAGGATCAACCCCTCACGCAGAGCCCAGGGGCAGATTTCCAGTTCCTCCACGCCCAGTGCTCTCATGCTGGCCTCCGCAACGAGTGCTCCGGCCACGATCTGCTGCGACCTGTCGGAGCTCACCCCCTCCAATTCTGCACGGTCCGAGGCCGTCATCCGCGAAATGAACGCTATGAGTTGCCTGAGACCGCTGGCGGTGAGGGTGCGCTTGACCCGCGGGCCCGCGCCGGACGGTGCCGCGCCTGTCAGCCGGGCCAGCGAGCGGAACGTCTTGGACGTGCCGACGGCCCGATCCCACTGCCCCGCGGCGCGCAGTTCCTTGGACGGGATGGTCAGTTCGGCGTCCAGCCAATCCCTCAGCACCGCCACGCGACGCTTGCCGGGCGGGTCGGCCTCGAGCCAGTCCCGGGTGAGCCGTCCCGCGCCGAGTTGCAGCGACAGCGCGACGTCCGGGTCCTCGTCGCCACCCGTCGTCAGCTCGAGGGATCCGCCGCCGATGTCGAGGTTCAGGATGCGGCCCGCGCTCCACCCGAACCAGCGGCGCACGGCGAGGAACGTCAGCCGGGCCTCGTCGACACCCGACAGAACCTCGAGTGTCACCCCGGTCTCGGCGTGCACTCGCTCGAGCACGGCGTCCGAGTTGTTGGCGTCGCGCACGGCGGACGTGGCAAAGGCCATGAGCTCACCGCACCCCGACGTCTTCGCGATGCTGGCGAAGTCTGCCACCGTCGTGACCAGGCGATCTGCACCCTGGGAGGTGATGTCACCCCGGTCGTCGGTGTTCTCCGCCAACCGCAGAGTCGACTTGGTCGAACTCATCGGTGTGGGGTGGCCGCCCCTGTGGGCGTCCACTACGAGCAGATGGACGGTGTTGCTTCCGACGTCGAGTACCCCTAGTCGCACATTGACACGGTACTGGGTCTACCGTCGGGCTTTGTGACAGCACGTAAAGCAGGGCGTTCACACAAGATGACGCCCAGCCCTGAAGTACCCCTCGACTTCGCTCGCGAATGGGTCGAATTTCCCGATCCCGACAACACCGAGCACATCATCGCCGCGGACATGACGTGGCTGCTCTCCCACTGGACCTGCGTGTTCGGGACCCCCGCCTGCCAGGGCATCATCGGCGACCGACCGGACGACGGCTGCTGTTCCCACGGCGCGTTCCTCTCCGACGAGGAGGATCTGGAGAAGCTGAACAAGTCAGTGAAGATGCTCACACCCGAGGACTGGCAGTTCATGGAGAAGGGTCTCGGCAAGAAGGGTTACATCGAGGAGGACGACCTCGAGGACGAGCCCGCGCTGCGGACCCGCCGCTACCAGGGTGCCTGCATCTTCCTGAACCGCCCCGGCTTCGAGGGCGGTGTCGGTTGCTCGCTGCATTCGATGGCCCTCAAGCGCGGAATCGAACCTCTCGAGGTCAAGCCCGACGTGTGCTGGCAGCTCCCGATCCGCCGCACCCAGGAATGGGTCGAACGGCCGGACGGCGAGCAGATCCTGAAGACCACCATCAGCGAGTACGACCGCCGCGGCTGGGGCGAGGGCGGCGCGGATCTGGACTGGTACTGCTCCGGCTCCCCCGACGCCCACGTCGGCGCCAAGGCCGTCTGGCAGTCGTACGCACCCGAGCTGACGGAACTGCTCGGCAAGGCGGCGTACTCGGAGTTGGCGAAGATGTGCAAGCGCAGGGCCGGCCTCGGCCTCGTCGCCGTGCACCCCGCCACCGCGGCCGCACAGCGGAAGGCCGCCGAGTAACGCAGCAGACCCATCGGTCGATTTACCCGTCACGGCCCCATTCCGGGCACAGCCATGACGGGAGAGATCATGTTTGCTCGAATTCTGACCGGTGCCCTGTTGACCGCCGCCGCGACGCTCGCCCTCGCGCCGACCGCGTCCGCCCAGCCGACCCCGGACTGGAACACCTTCTACGACAAGACGGCGAACTTCGTCGCACCGTTCGATCCGGGTGCGTTCGGAGACAAGGGTAATCGGGCGCTCGTGCTGAGCCCGTACGGCACCGGCCGGGTCATCGAGTGCAAGGGCGACGGACACTACGTCGCGGTCTACTGCCGGCAGTTCGACGACCAAGGTCGCGAGCACGCCGTCACGCAGATCATCTCGGCGCCGTTCCGCGGCGTGTACGTGTACAACCCGTTCTGATGAAGCGTGCGATCCTCGCGGGCGCAGTTGCGGCGGCATCCCTCGCAGTGTTCGCGCCGACCGCCGCCGCCGAGCCGACCTCGACGGTCGGCGGATGCGAGGCATACTTCAGGACACCACTGGACCTGGAGGCGTATTGGGGTAACCCGGGAATGCACCTTCTGTTCAGCCCGTTCGGGGCCCGACAGCCGATCGACTGTGTGTGGGTGGACGATCAGGTCACGTTCCAGCAGCACGACCTTTCCGGTAACGCGCACGAACTGCGCGAGCTGCCGAATTTCCGACCCGACTACTACTCGTCGGTCCGCTACTTCGTTCCCTGACAAACGCCCACGAATTCGTCAGCCGCACAGGCAATTGCATGTGCGGCTGACGAATTCGTCTGCAACTGTGGCGGATCGGCGTCCGCTCACGCCTCCAGTTTGTAGCCCAGGCCACGCACTGTGACGAGATGTTCCGGCTTGGCGGGGTCGGTCTCGATCTTCGAGCGCAGACGCTTGACGTGCACGTCGAGGGTCTTGGTGTCGCCGACGTAGTCCGCGCCCCACACCCGGTCGATCAACTGCCCTCGGGTGAGCACGCGGCCCGAGTTCCGCAGCAGGTACTCGAGGAGGTCGAACTCCTTGAGCGGCAGCGTGACGGCCTGGCCGTTCACCTGGACCACGTGACGTTCGACGTCCATCCTGACCGGTCCCGCCTCGAGGACGGCCGAGTCCTGCGCGACGTCGAGTTCGCTGTCGACACCGCGGCGAAGTACCGCGCGGATGCGGGCGATCAGCTCCCGCGCCGAGTACGGCTTGGTCACGTAGTCGTCGGCGCCGAGTTCGAGGCCCACCACCTTGTCGATCTCGCTGTCCCGTGCCGTCACCATGATGACGGGGACACCGGAACGGCTGCGGAGCTGCTTGCAGACGTCCGTGCCACTCATGCCGGGCAGCATGAGGTCGAGGAGGACGATGTCGGCACCGGCCCGGTCGAACTCGGCGAGCGCGGACGGTCCGTCGCCGACGATCGTCGTCTCAAACCCTTCCTTGCGTAACAGGAATGCCAATGGGTCGGCCAATGACTCCTCGTCTTCCACGATCAGCACACTTGTCATCGCTTGGCCTCCATACCGGTTTCTCTCTTCCCGACGTTTCCGCTCTCGGCGTCCACTGTCTCGATGTGTGCAGGAATCTGCAGGGTAAACGTCGAACCCGTTCCGGGCTTGCTCCACAGGTCGATCGATCCGTTGTGGTTGGCGGCCACGTGTTTGACGATCGCGAGGCCGAGCCCCGTTCCGCCGGTCGCGCGGGCCCGCGCCTTGTCGACGCGGAAGAAGCGCTCGAACACGCGCTCCTGATCGGCCTTGGCGATACCTTCACCGCGGTCGGTCACCGAGATCGCCACGTTGTCGCCGCGGACCGAGCGGCTCACCGACACCGGGGCGCCCTTCGGCGAATAGGCGATCGCGTTCTGCACCAGGTTGGACAGCGCGGTGACGAGCAGGGCGCGGTCGCCGAGCACTTCGTAGCCGCTGTTGTGGTCCGCGGTGACGGCGATGCCGGCGGCTTCCGCGGAGATCTTGCAGCGCTGCAGCGCCTCGTCCACCACCTCGTCGACCGAGACGGCCTCGAGGTCGGGTAGTTTCTCGGCGCCCTGCAGCCGCGACAGCGCGATCAGTTCGGTGACCATCTTGCCGAGCCGGACGGATTCACCGAGCACGCGTTCGCCGAAGTGCCGAACCGACTCGGGGTCGTCCGCCGATTCGAGGAGTGCTTCCGCCAGCAGACCCATCGCGCCGACCGGGGTCTTGAGTTCGTGGCTGACGTTGGCGACGAAGTCGCGGCGGGTCGCTTCCATCCGCACCTGTTCGGAGTCGTCGTCGGCGAAGAGGACCACGAAGTTGTGGTCTTCCTTGCTGAGGAGACGTGCGGTGCCGCGCACCGCGATCCGATCGCGCCCCCGCTGCGGGTTCTTGGTACTCAGGTCGACCTCGACGGGTTCGCCGGTTTGGAGGACCCGGAGCGCCGCTACCCACGCGCGGTCGTCGACGAGCCGATTCCGCACCAGGCCCAGCTCCTCCGCGCGGGGATTGAACAGGACGACGTCGTGGAACTGGTCGACGACGGCGATGCCGCTCTCGGATGCCAGGACGATCAGGTCGAGCACCTGCGACATCGTAAGCCCGGACTGCTCTTCCATGCGCTGCGCCTGCCGGGTGGACAGCATGGGGATCAGCACGCCACCGACGAGGTAACCGACGAAGCCGCCCACGATGGCAAGCAAGACGGCTTGAACAACACTCACGCCTGAATCGTACGTTCGCGGGGCGGGCCGGTTACGCGGGGACCGGGCATTTCCGCGCACGTCACACGCGGGAACCGGAGTCTTCGTCCGCAGTTAACCCGCTGTTGGCCGGACGTCCCGCGAACGGGACGTCCGGCCGGGCACACGGGTTACTTCCCACCCTGGTTCGCGACCGCGGCGGCACCCGCAGCGGCGGCCTCGGGGTCGAGGTACGTGCCACCGGGATTGAGCGGCTTCAGGTTCTCGTCCAGGTCGTATCGCAGCGGGATGCCCGTCGGGATGTTCAGGCCCGCGATGTCCTCGTCGGAGATTCCGTCGAGGTGCTTGACGAGAGCGCGCAGCGAGTTGCCGTGCGCGGTGATCAGCACGGTCTTGCCCGCCTTCAGGTCGGCGGAGATGGTGTCTTCCCAGTACGGGATCAGGCGGACGACGACATCCTTCAGGCACTCCGTCAGCGGGACCTGCTCGAGGTTCGCGTAGCGGGGATCGGTGTCCTGGCTGTATTCGCTGCCGGCCTCGATCGGCGGCGGCGGGGTGTCGTAGCTGCGGCGCCACAGCATGAACTGGTCGTCGCCGTACTTGTCCTTGACCTGCGCCTTGTTGCGCCCCTGCAGGGCACCGTAGTGGCGCTCGTTGAGACGCCAGTCGCGGATGACGGGAATCCAGTGCCGGTCGGCGGTGTCGAGCGCGATGTTGGCGGTGCTGATCGCGCGGCGCAGCAGCGACGTGTAGAGCACGTCGGGGAGCAGGTTGTGCTCGAGCAGCAATTCGCCGGCGCGCTTGCCCTCGGCGATGCCCTTATCGGTCAGGTGGACGTCCACCCAGCCGGTGAACAAGTTGAGCGCATTCCATTCGCTCTCGCCGTGGCGGAGCAGCACAAGGGTTCCGGTACTCATGCCGTTCATCCTGGCATGCCTCCCGGAACCCTCGCGCCGTGAACCCCTGCCGTCAGCTCCGGCCGGCCTCGCTCGCCCGGAGATCCTTGCGCAGGATCTTGCCCGCGGCGGACTTCGGCACGAGGTCGATGAACTCGACCTTGCGCACCTTCTTGTGCGGGGAGACCCGCTCGGCGACGAACGCGATGACCGCGGCCTCGTCCAGTTCGGCGCCCTGCTGCTTGACGACGAACGCCTTCGGCACTTCCTCACCCTCGTCGTCGAGGACACCGATGACGGCGGCGTCGGCTATCTGCGGGTGCGTCAGCAGCAGCGCCTCCAACTCGGCGGGCGGCACCTGGTAGCCCTTGTACTTGATGAGCTCCTTCATCCGGTCCACGATCGTCACGACGCCCTCGGAGTCGACGGTCGCGATGTCGCCGGTGTGCAGGTACCCGTCCGCGTCGAGGGTCTCGGCGGTGGCCTCGTCGTTGCCGAGGTACCCGGCCATGATGTTCGGGCCCTTGCACCACAACTCACCCGGCTCACTGACCCCCTCGGCCGGGTAGGCGACCTCCTCGCCGGTGGCCGGGTCGACGAGCTTGCACACCATGTTCGCGATCGACGGACCGACCGAGTCCAGGGCGATGTCGTCGCGGTCGAACGGGATGGCGTGGCTGACCGGGCTCATCTCGGACATGCCGTAGCCCTGCCGCACCCGGCAGCCGAGCCGGTTGGCGACGGCCTTGCCCAGTTCCTGATCGAGCGGGGCGGCGCCGGAGAAGATCGAGTGCACAGACGACAGGTCGTATTCGTCGACCAGCGGGTGCTTGGCCAGCGCAACCGCGACCGGCGGGGCGATGAACACGTAGGTGCACTTCTGTCCGGAGACGGTCTTCAGGAATTCGACGAGGTCGAACTTCGGCATCGTCACCAGGGCTGCCCGGTTGTACAGGGCGGCGTTGAGCAGCACGGTCATGCCGTAGATGTGGAAGAACGGCAGCACGGCGAGCAGTTTGTCCTCGGCGCCGATGCCCATCCGCGGGTTGATCTGGCAGACGTTGGCCACCAGGTTGCGGTGCGTGAGCATCACGCCCTTCGGCCGGCCGGTGGTACCCGACGAGTACGGCAGCACCGCAAGCTGGGTCGCCGGGTCGAACGACACCTCGGGGGCGGGTGCGCCCTCGGTCAGCAGATCGGTCAGCGACGGGTGTCCGTCGGCGCCGTCGAGGACGATCACGTTCTCGGCGGGGATCCCGACCTTCGCGGCGGCCGCCTCGGCCTGCGGCAGCAGCGGGGAGACGGTGAACAGGAACTTCGCCTTCGAGTCGGTGAGCTGCTTGGCGATGTCCTCCGCGGTGTAGAGGGCGTTGATGGTGGTCGCGACACCACCGGCACGCAGGATCCCGTGGAACACCGAGGCGAACGCGGGAACGTTCGGCGAATGCAGGCCCACGACCTCACCGACGGCGAGACCGCGAGCGGCCAACGCCCCTGCCACACCGTTGATCTGGGCGACGAGGGACTGATAGGTGGTGACCGCGCCGGAGGCACCGTCGATCAGCGCAGGCCGGTCCAGATCGGCCGACTCGACCTGGCCGAAGAGGAAATCGTAGACACTGAGGTTCGGAATCTCGACGTCCGGAAACGGGCTCTTGAAGCTCACTGGGGCCTCTCCCTCGAAGTGTTGCAGCAGCGGTTGTCGGTACAAGTTTCTGTGAACATCAGACACATGTATCTAACCTGTGACAACAGTCACAAGCTCGCCGCAACTCTACCCGTGCGTATTTCCCGTCCGCGGGCGGTCAACCAGCACTCAGGGCTGCGAGTCCTCGATGAGATGCTCGAACGGTTTCAGGTTCGCCAGCGACTCCCCGCGTGAGACGCGCCACTCCCACTCACGCTTGATGGAACCGGCGAAACCGAGTTCGAGGAGGGTGTTGAAGTCGCCGTCGGCCGCCTCGAGCACCTGCCCGAGAACGCGGTCCAGCTCGTCCGCGGTCACCGCGTGCTCGGCGATCTGGCCGACCAGGTAGATGTCGCCGATCTTGTCGATCGTGTACGCCACCGAGTACAGCCGGCGATTGCGCCGCAGCAGGTACTTGTAGACGCCTTCGAAGTTCTCGTCGGGCTTGCGGCAGACGAACGCCTCCACGCGCAGTCCGTGCTTGCCGACGGTCAGGAGCGTGGTGGTCTTGAGCTTGCGCTCGCCGGGCAACTCGACGATGAAGTGCGTCGAGTCCTTCCTCGTGAAGTCCATCTCACGTTCGGTCAGGGCGGACTCGATCACGTCGGCCAGGTCGCTCACTGGTGCACCATCCTTGTGTCGGTGGTTTCAGATGGACTGCCGATGCACCCGAGGTGCCGCCGGGTCACTGCCCTGCTCGCTTGACACG
>NZ_JBHXWI010000012.1:0-170620 GCF_042671975.1 Rhodococcus sp. NPDC127593
CCCCACCCAGCTCACACTGCAAGAGTGATCACCGGACGAGGCCCCCCTTCTCCCGAAGTTACGGGGGCATTTTGCCGAGTTCCTTAACCATAGTTATCTCGATCGCCTTAGTATTCTCTACCTGACCACCTGTGTCGGTTTGGGGTACGGGCCGTGTGAAAGCTCGCTAGAGGCTTTTCTCGGCAGCATAGGATCACTGAATTCGCCTCATTCGGCTATGCGTCACCTCTCAGGCTGTGTGAATGGCGGATTTGCCTACCATTCGCCCTACAGGCTTACACCAGTATTACCACTGACTGGCTCAGCTACCTTCCTGCGTCACCCCATCGCTTGGCTACTACCAGATCAGGTCCCATGCATCCACATCCAGGGCCCCCGAAGGGGCGTAAGGACGCTTCAGGATGGTTAGTATCACTGATTCACCAGGGGCGCGTTCACACGGGTACGGGAATATCAACCCGTTGTCCATCGGCTACGCCTGTCGGCCTCGTCTTAGGTCCCGACTCACCCTGGGCGGATTAACCTGGCCCAGGAACCCTTGGTCATTCGGCGGACGAGTTTCTCACTCGTCTTTCGCTACTCATGCCTGCATTCTCACTCGTGTGGCCTCCACGGCTGGGTCACCCCGCCGCTTCCATGGCCACACGACGCTCCCCTACCCATCCACACCACTGCCCAAGACTCCGCAGAATCAAGGGGGTGCATTGTGTGAATGCCGCAGCTTCGGTGGTGTACTTGAGCCCCGCTACATTGTCGGCGCAGGATCACTTGACCAGTGAGCTATTACGCACTCTTTCAAGGGTGGCTGCTTCTAAGCCAACCTCCTGGTTGTCTTCGCGACCCCACATCCTTTTCCACTTAGTACACGCTTAGGGACCTTAGCTGGCGATCTGGGCTGTTTCCCTCTCGACTACGAACCTTATCGCCCGCAGTCTCACTGCCGCGCTCTCACTCACCGGCATTCGGAGTTTGGCTGATTTCGGTAAGCTTGTGGGCCCCCTAGACCATCCAGTAGCTCTACCTCCGGTGAGAAACACGCGACGCTGCACCTAAATGCATTTCGGGGAGAACCAGCTATCACGGAGTTTGATTGGCCTTTCACCCCTACCCACAACTCATCCCCTCAGTTTTCAACCTAAGTGGGTTCGGTCCTCCACGACGTCTTACCGTCGCTTCAACCTGGCCATGGGTAGATCACTCCGCTTCGGGTCTAGAACATGCCACTACGGACGCCCTATTCGGACTCGCTTTCGCTACGGCTACCCCACACGGGTTAACCTCGCGACATGCCACTAACTCGCAGGCTCATTCTTCAAAAGGCACGCCATCACCCCCCACACCGAAGTGTGCAAAGGCTTTGACGGATTGTAAGCGCACGGTTTCAGGTACTATTTCACTCCCCTCCCGGGGTACTTTTCACCTTTCCCTCACGGTACTAGTCCGCTATCGGTCACCAGGGAGTATTCAGGCTTATCGGGTGGTCCCGACAGATTCACACCAGATTTCACGGGCCCGGTGCTACTTGGGTTTCCATCACGACAGTCATCATGTTTTCGTGTACGGGACTCTCACCCTCTACGACAGGCCGTTCCAGACCACTTCCACTAACACAATGATTTCTTACTGTCGGCCAACACGGCAGCATTGACAAGATGAACCCCACAACCCCACGAATGCAACACCTGCCGGCTATCACACATCCATGGTTTAGCCTCTTCCGCTTTCGCTCGCCACTACTCACGGAATCACTATTGTTTTCTCTTCCTGTGGGTACTGAGATGTTTCACTTCCCCACGTTCCCTCCACACACCCTATATATTCAGGTGCGGGTAACACGACATCACTCGTGCTGGGTTTCCCCATTCGGACATCCTCGGATCTCAGCTCGGTTGACAGCTCCCCGAGGCTTATCGCAGCCTCCTACGTCCTTCATCGGCTCCTGGTGCCAAGGCATCCACCGTACGCTCTTCATTACTTACAACAAAGATGCTCGCGTCCACTGTGCAGTTCTCAAACAACACACAACCAACCACCCGCGCAGACACCAGACCAGAAAAGCACACCCTCACGGGCACACCCTCCTGCGGTTTGACTGCAGTGCTTGTTTGTCGTCACTTTCCTGTAGAGGAAACACTCGCGTGTTCTCTCAGGACCCAACAGTATGTCGATATAACTCTTCTCCCACCGGCACTCGGGCCGGCAGCAGGCGAAAAGAATGTTTGTCAGTGTTCCACCCATGAGCGCCCGCAGCCCTACTGATGAGGACTAAACGGTCTCTGCCAGAACATCATCCACTGACTGTTCAGTGGTACACGTCTGGAGAATGCTCCTTAGAAAGGAGGTGATCCAGCCGCACCTTCCGGTACGGCTACCTTGTTACGACTTCGTCCCAATCGCCGATCCCACCTTCGACGGCTCCCTCCCACAAGGGGTTAGGCCACCGGCTTCGGGTGTTACCGACTTTCATGACGTGACGGGCGGTGTGTACAAGGCCCGGGAACGTATTCACCGCAGCGTTGCTGATCTGCGATTACTAGCGACTCCGACTTCACGGGGTCGAGTTGCAGACCCCGATCCGAACTGAGACCAGCTTTAAGGGATTCGCTCCACCTCACGGTCTCGCAGCCCTCTGTACTGGCCATTGTAGCATGTGTGAAGCCCTGGACATAAGGGGCATGATGACTTGACGTCGTCCCCACCTTCCTCCGAGTTGACCCCGGCAGTCTCTTACGAGTCCCCACCATTACGTGCTGGCAACATAAGACAAGGGTTGCGCTCGTTGCGGGACTTAACCCAACATCTCACGACACGAGCTGACGACAGCCATGCACCACCTGTATACCGACCACAAGGGGGGCCGTATCTCTACGGCTTTCCGGTATATGTCAAACCCAGGTAAGGTTCTTCGCGTTGCATCGAATTAATCCACATGCTCCGCCGCTTGTGCGGGCCCCCGTCAATTCCTTTGAGTTTTAGCCTTGCGGCCGTACTCCCCAGGCGGGGCGCTTAATGCGTTAGCTACGGCACAGATCCCGTGGAAGGAACCCACACCTAGCGCCCACCGTTTACGGCGTGGACTACCAGGGTATCTAATCCTGTTTGCTACCCACGCTTTCGTTCCTCAGCGTCAGTTACTGCCCAGAGACCCGCCTTCGCCACCGGTGTTCCTCCTGATATCTGCGCATTTCACCGCTACACCAGGAATTCCAGTCTCCCCTGCAGTACTCAAGTCTGCCCGTATCGCCTGCAGGCTCACAGTTGAGCTGTGAGTTTTCACAAACGACGCGACAAACCGCCTACGAACTCTTTACGCCCAGTAATTCCGGACAACGCTTGCACCCTACGTATTACCGCGGCTGCTGGCACGTAGTTAGCCGGTGCTTCTTCTGCAGGTACCGTCACTTTCGCTTCGTCCCTGCTGAAAGAGGTTTACAACCCGAAGGCCGTCATCCCTCACGCGGCGTCGCTGCATCAGGCTTTCGCCCATTGTGCAATATTCCCCACTGCTGCCTCCCGTAGGAGTCTGGGCCGTGTCTCAGTCCCAGTGTGGCCGGTCACCCTCTCAGGTCGGCTACCCGTCGTCGCCTTGGTAGGCCATTACCCCACCAACAAGCTGATAGGCCGCGGGCCCATCCTGCACCAGTAAACCTTTCCACCCTCAGCCATGCAGCCGAAGGTCATATCCGGTATTAGACCCAGTTTCCCAGGCTTATCCCGAAGTGCAGGGCAGATCACCCACGTGTTACTCACCCGTTCGCCGCTCGTGTACCCCGAAGGGCCTTACCGCTCGACTTGCATGTGTTAAGCACGCCGCCAGCGTTCGTCCTGAGCCAGGATCAAACTCTCCGTTGAAGACTCTAGATTTCACGGGCGAACCCGCTAATCAGTCATAGACATCGAGTCAAATCACTAGCGATCAAAAACTCAAACTAGCTAATCAAACACTGACCCCCCTCCGACGGAAGAAGGAAAAGAGCCAGCAAATACCCACACCACCACTCACAACCACACCACAAGGCCCAGTTGATCATCCGTGATGCGGAGTACCAAAAACATTTGGCACTGACATTCATCGACACACTGTTGAGTTCTCAAAGAACACGCACACACCATCACCACTGACACACTCGCCAGCCGCTCCGGGGCAACCGTTCCAACTTATCTCCTGCCGCGTCCCGGCGCAAACCGGGGCGATCAGCACATCTCGAAAGCATCGAACCAAGTTCGGTATTCTCGGGAAGTTCAGGCGCCTGCGTCCGACCTCGTGTCCCCGGCCTCTCGGTCGGGGTTGGTGTCCGTGTCGCTCTGACCTGGAATAAGTTACGCGACGGGAAACGGAGCGTCAAATCCCCAGGTCACAGGCATCCGCTATGTAAAATCCGCTGGTGGCCCGCGCTGCGCGCGGGCCACCGGACCGGAATTCGCCGAATTACGCCGGTGTGACCCGCCGCACGCTAATTCGACCGCACCTTGATGCCGGCGAAGTTGCGCTTTCCACGGCGAACCACGAGCCACGTTCCGTGCAGCAGATCGGTCGGTGCGGGCGTCCAGTCCTCACTCGCGATCTTCTGATTGTTCACCGAAGCCCCGCCTTCCTTCACGGTACGGCGGGCCGCACCCTTGCTCTCGCACAATCCGCTGAGAACCAGAAGGTCGACGATGCCGGCGGGCTCCCCCGGCGCGAGTTCCGCGACGGACGCCTCCCGAAGGGCGGCACCGAGCGTCGGCTCGTCGAGGTCCTGCAGTTCCGCGCGACCGAACAGTGCCTGACTCGCGAGCTCCACGGCGCGAGTGTTGGCTTCGCCGTGCACGAGCGTCGTCATCTCGGCCGCAAGCCTGCGCTGCGCCTCGCGCGCATGCGGCCGCTCGGCCGTCGCCGTCTCCAGTTCCGCCAACTCCTCGGCCGTGAGGAAGGTGAACCACCGCAGGTACTTGATCACGTCGGCGTCGCCGGTGTTCACGAAGTACTGGTACCACGCGTAGGGGCTCGTCATCTCCGGGTCGAGCCACAGGCTCCCGCCTCCGGTCGACTTCCCGAACTTCTTGCCGTCCGCCGACGTGACGAGCGGGACGGTCAGACCGTGGACCGACTCGGCGTCGATGCGTCGGTTCAGCTCGACGCCGGCGATGATGTTGCCCCACTGGTCGGATCCGCCGACCTGCAACGAGCAGCCGTGACTGCGACGCAGGTGCAGGTAGTCGTTGGCCTGGAGCAGCATGTAGCTGAATTCGGTGTAGGACATGCCGTCGGATTCGAGGCGCCGCTTCACGGTGTCTCGCGCGAGCATCACGTTGACGGAGAAGTGCTTGCCCACGTCGCGCAGGAAGTCGATGGCCGACAGCTTGCCGGTCCAGGTCATGTTGTTCTCGATGATCGCGCCGCTCGGCGAGTCGTCGAAGTCGACGAAGCGTTCGAGCTGACCCCGGATCCGATCTGCCCATTCCGCCACGGTGTCGGCGGAGTTCATCGTCCGCTCACCGACGTCGCGAGGATCGCCGATCAGACCGGTCGCTCCGCCGGCCAACACGATGGGGCGGTTGCCCGCGCGCTGGAATCGCTTCAGCGCGAGCAGGGGCACGAGGTGGCCGGCGTGCAAACTCGGTCCGGTCGGATCGAAACCGGCATAGAGCGTGACCGGTCCGGCGTCGAGATCACGGCGCAACGCGTCCAGATCGGTTGATTGGGCGATGAGCCCGCGCCAGGTCAGTTCATCGATGATGTTCTCAGTCACGGGTCCGATCATCCCATCTGCTCGTCGGCGGGCATCGCACGCGGGCTTCTCCGGTATACGGACACGGACGGCGACTCCGGAATCCAGAAGCGCCACGGCCGGTCGGCGGCCGTGCTGACGCCGACCCGGGGGCCACTCACCCAGCCGTCCGACTCCGCGATCTCCAGTCGAACCGGCGAATCGGCCTCGAACAGGGCCGCACCGTTCTCCGCGAGGGTCACGCCGGTCGCGGACCCCAGGTTGCCGGGACCGCGCGCCCACTCCGCAGGTCGCGTGACGCGGGGGCGGCGCGCCTGAACCGTCGCGCAACCGTCGAGCACTTCGCCCGCCCGGAGAAGCACCCCGCCCGCGGTCCCGACAGGCCCGTAAGACACGTTCATGCAGAAGTGCATCCCGTAACTGCGGTAGACGTACAGGTGCCCGGCCGGACCGAACATCACCTCGTTGCGCGGCGTCCTCCCCCGGTACGAATGCGATGCCGGGTCGGGCCACGGGCCGTCCTTCTCCCCGCCGTACGCCTCCACTTCGACGACGCGGATGCGGACGTCACCGACGATCAGCGTGGATCCGAGGACGATTCGCGCGGCGTCGACGGGTTCCGCCCGGTCAAGTCGATCGATGGTCACGTCCCGATTCTCCACAACCGTTGACGTCGCCACCTCAACGGTCGCATAATTCATCAAGCAATGAATTCACCCCGTGATGAATTGAGGCCCGCCATGACCGGCAGCCCGGCGATCGACATCCGAGATCTGCATGTGCGAAGAGGCAAGAACGAAGTACTGCACGGCATCGACGTCCAGGTGCCGAGCGGATCCATCACCGGCCTCCTCGGACCCTCCGGCTGCGGAAAGACCACGCTGATGCGGTGCGTGGTCGGCACTCAGATCGTGGAATCGGGGACGGTCACGGTGCTGGGCTCCCCCGCGGGCTCGGTCTCGTTGCGGAGCCGCGTCGGGTACGTCACCCAGTCCCCCAGCGTGTATGCCGACCTCACGGTCAAGAAGAACGTCGCCTACTTCGCCGCGCTCTACGGTCAGCCGTCGAGCGCGGTGACCGAAGCCATCGACGCGGTGGGGCTGACACGCTTCGAGACCCAGAAGGCGGCGGATCTGTCGGGAGGACAGCTCGGACGGGTCAGCCTCGCCTGCGCCTTGGTGGCACGCCCCGAAATCCTCGTCCTCGACGAGCCGACCGTCGGCCTGGACCCACTCCTGCGCGTCGAACTGTGGGAACGGTTCGAAGCTCTCGCCGACGCCGGTACCACCCTGCTCGTGTCGAGCCACGTCATGGACGAGGCCGAACATTGCGCTTCACTGCTCCTCATGCGCGACGGCTACGTTCTCGCGCAGGTCTCCCCCAGCGAACTCCGGGAGCAGACCGGTGAGACGAGCCTCGAAGACGCCTTCCTGAACCTCATTCGCGCATCACATGTCGGGAGCGAGAACTGATGAACGTCACGATCTTCGCGGCCACTGCGGGCCGGATCCTCGCGCAACTGCGAACGGATCACCGCACCGTCGCCATGATTCTGGTGGTACCCAGCCTGCTGATGGTGTTGCTGTACTTCCTGTATCAGAACGTTCCGGCGCCACCCGGTCAGCTGTCGCTGTTCGAGCGCGTCGCGATCACGATGCTCGGCATCCTTCCGTTCGTCGTGATGTTCCTCGTCACGTCGATCGCGATGCAACGCGAACGGACGTCGGGAACACTCGAACGCCTTCTCGCGACCCCGATGGGCAAACTCGACCTGCTCGGCGGCTACGCGGCGGCGTTCTCCACGGCCGCCGCCGCTCAGGCGGCGCTGGCCTGCGTCGTCTCGTTCGGATTCCTCGGCCTCACCACCGAGGGCAGCGTGACGTGGGTGCTGCTGATCGCCGTGCTGAACGCGATACTCGGTGTCGCCCTCGGCCTACTGTGCAGCGCCTTCGCGCGGACCGAGTTCCAGGCGGTGCAGTTCATGCCGGTGGTCGTGGTTCCCCAGCTCTTTCTGTGCGGGCTGCTCGTTCCGCGAGATCAGCTCCCCACGTGGCTCGAGTGGATCAGCAACGTCCTCCCGCTGAGCTACGCGGTCGACGCGCTGCAGCAGGTCGCCACCCATCCCGGAGCGACGGGCGTCATGTGGAGAGATCTTGCTGTGGTCGCCGCCTTCGCGCTTCTCGCCCTGTCGCTGGGGGCCGCGACCCTGAGGCGTCGCACACCATGACCGGTCCCGCGACACGCGCAGACGCCACTCCCGGTCTGCGCACGGGACGACGCCCGGGCAACCCGGACACACGGTCACGAATCCTGGCGACTGCACGGAAACTGTTTGCACAGAACGGCTTCGACAAGACCAGTGTCCGCTCCGTGGCAACCGGGGCGGGCGTCGACTCCGCCCTGATCCACCACTACTTCGGAACCAAGCGGGAACTGTTCCTCGCCTCGGTGGACATTCCCGTGGATCCGACGCAGGTAATCGCTCCGGTGCTCGACATCCCGACGGGCGAGGTCGGCAGTCACCTCGCCCGGGCCGTCTTCTCCGTCTGGGAGTCGCCGCACAAGCCCGCCGTGGTCGCGGCGTTCCGGTCCGCGATGGCGGGAAACGAACCCAACCTGATTCGTACGTTCCTGCTGGAGGTCGTGCTCCGCGACCTCGGACCGCGGGTCGACGAACCGCCCGGAACCGGGATGCTGCGCATGCAGCTGGTGGCATCGCAAATGGCCGGGGTTCTGGTGACGCGGTACATCCTCGAATTCGAGCCGCTCGCGTCGCTGCCCGTCGACGACCTGGTCGCGATCGTCGGACCGACGTTGCAGCGCTACCTCACCGGCGCCCTGCCGGTGTGATCAGGCCTCGCCGGCGACCCGGGCGAGCAGCGTCTCGTGCTCGTCCGCGCCGACGTCCCGGGCCTCGTCGATGAGGAGGACGGGAATCCCGTTCTCGATGGGATACGCCCGCCGCAGGCGAGGGTTGTAGAGCAGTTCGTCGCCGACCAACAACAGAGGACCCTTGTCCTGTGGGCACGCGAGAATGCCGAGCAACGTCGGATCAATAACCACGGAAGTCCTCTCCAACCGTTCGGGTGAGCAGTGTCAGGTTACCGCGCACCGGCAGGCACACCGGCCGAGCCGTTCTGAAACTCCGCGGCCACCGCCTTGGTCAGTCGCTTGTACTGCTGCGATCCCGGATCGACGTACCACACACGGGTTCCCGGCTTGGGCAGTCCGGCGGCGCTCAGCGCCTCGGCATTCGGACGGTACGAGGACCCCAGCGGAATGTCGCCCACCACATGGATGATGTCGGGTCGCAGCGCGGGAGGAAGCACCTCGAAGGCGTCGGCGATCTCCGCCAGCCTCGGCACCCGCCCGTCGCGGAGGGTGAACGCGGCAACGGCCAGTGTCCGGCCGCCGACCTCCACCCCGTAGGCAACCGCGAGATCGACGCGATCGACGGACGCGAGCGCGTCGACGATCGGCTGGGTGTATACGGCCCCTCGCGGAGTCGCGATCACGGTCTTCCGGTGGTCGACCAGCCAGTAGTCCCCGTCCGCGTCGCGGCGGAAGAGGTTCTCCGTCGGAATCCAGGCGTCGCCCGCAGCGAAGATCCCCCGCATCGCGCCGCCGGATATCTCGGCGTGCACGCCCGCCCTGCCGAGGAGCAGACCGACCTCGTCGTCCTGGCATTCCCGGATGAACCCCTGCTCGTCCTCCAGCAGCCGGCCGGCGATCGGGTCGTAGGCCGCGAGCCGGACCTCCGCGCTTCCCGGGAGCGGGCGCCCCTTCGCCCCGACCTTCGCGCCGGCGACGTTCGCGAGAACGACGTCGCCCTCGGTGGACGCGTAGAACTCGAGGACCTTCGCCGGTGCGAACCGCTCCGTCGTGCGACGCCACAACCCCTGCGGCATTCCGGATCCGATGAAGAGCCGGACGGGGTGACTGCCGTCGAGTGCGAGGTTCTCGGCGTCGAGGATCTCGCGCATCATCGTCCACGTGTAGCTGACCACGGTCACCCCGTAGCGGTGGACTTCCTCGGCGAAACGTTCAGGATCGAGTCCGCGAGAGATCGCGATCCGGGATCCACCTGCCACGGCACCACCGATCGCGGCGAGCAGACTCGACGAATGATGCAGGGGGGCAAGGCAATACACGGTGTCGCCGCGGTCGAGATCGGCGGCCGAGGCCGTTCCGAACGCCGACAGCGCCCACCGGTAGTTGGTGATCTGCTTGGTCTCCCAGTGGCCGTTGGACTCACTGCAGATGATGAATGCCAGTTCGCGGGCCAGACCGGGATCGGGCCGGTACCAGCCCGGAAGCGTCACAGCGGCGGGGTCGATCTTCTCGAGATCCACGACGTTCGCCGACGGATCCACGTCGAGCTCGCGCTGGTCGCCGCCGCCCAGGACCAGGACCTGCGTGCCGGTCGCGATCGCCGCGTCGAGATTCTCCGGGTCGGTGACGATGCGCTCGACACCGTCGATGCGGATCGCGGTGTGGACCTCCCGGCCCGGGGGCAGCAAGACAGCCACCGCACCGAGACGGGACAGCGCCGCGATGGCGGCGAGCGCACTCGGGCGCGTCTGCATCACGACGCCGACGTGAGCGGCGGGACGGACACCGGCCTGGATCAGGCCGCGAACCACGTTGTCGATCCGCTGATTGACCGCCTCGTACGTGTGGACGCGATTGTCGAAGAGGAAGCACTCGCCGCCCGGCGCCTTCCGGCCCTGTTCGGCCAGCAACCGGCTGAGCGAGATCTGGGTGTGAGGCTGGATCTGACCGAGCCGGGCCAGCCGCGGCAGCGCCCGCGTGGCCTCGCCGGACAGTTCCACCGTTCCCCGCAGCGCCCCCGAAGCGAAATCGCTGATCCCCTTGCCGACACCGACACCGACCTCGGCGACCGACGCCACGGTGTGAATGATGCGGTCGCTGATGGAGACTCCGGATTCGCTGCCGAAATGTTCGTCGTAGCGCATGAGCTCGATATTGGTGGGCCGCGCCCCGAGCCCCTCGTTCCACAGCACCCACTTCCCGGTGGTGGGCCACGTGTGGGTCGCCGCGGCCGAACCGACAACGAGGCCGAAATGTCCTGCCCGCAACGTCGATTCGTACACATTCGCCCGCGGGGCGGCCCGGCGGATGCCGCGGACGGCCAACGGCTGGCCGATGTCGTCGACCTCCCCGACGAACGCGAGGATCGGGCAGGTCAACTCCGCGAGCGACACCACCTGGTCCTTGATCACGAACCCGCCGGTCATCATGCGGTTGTGCACGATGAACTGCTTGAGCAACTCCGCGACGGCCGGACCGGACCACGCCACCCAACCCTCGGTCGCGAGGAACCGTCGCTGCTGCTCCCGCGGCAACAGCGCTTCCCGGTCGTGCAACTGACGCAGGAAGTCGAGCCTCGACTTCAGCGTCTTGACGGGATCGAGGAGCTGAAAACCGGTGCGCGCCATCCACCCCGACACCGCGAGCCGATTGAAGACGTGGTCGGCGAGGAAGCCGGCAGCGTCGGCGGCGAACCCCGCGGGGATACCGAACGGCAGCCCGGCGAGTGTGTCGACCGGACTGCCGAACGTCACGAGTCCCGCGATGTTGCGACTGCGGCGGTACGCCGCAGCCTGGTAGGCGAACATGCCGCCCTGCGAGTATCCGGACAGATAGACGTCACGACCGGTGTGCGCCCGCACCTGGTCGATGATCTCGCTGATCGCGACGATGTGGTCGGCGAGAGTCCGATCCCACCCGCCCTCTTCGGAATCCGGCGATCCGAAGTCGACCACCCAGGGGTCGATTCCCATCGAGTGCAGGATGCCGACTGCGCCCTGATCCCGGGTCACGTCGTAGACGTCGGCCGACATCATCATCGGCGGGACCAGAACGATCGGGGGCCGGGCGTCGGCAGGGGCCGTGTCGGGGAAATACCTGCGGAGCCGATACATCGGTGCGCGTTCGACCACCTCGAACGGCGATGTGGTGAGGTCCGTCTCGAGCCCGCCGAGGCGAACTACCTCCAACCCGTTCTGCGCCGTCGCCACCACGCGACGGATCGGGCCCATCACCGTTTCGGTATTCAGTCCCACGAACACTCTCCCAGACTCTCGAACTGTGACGCACGTCTCACTGCCGCCCGCCCTCACCCTACTGCGCTCGACGCGTCACACTGCCCCTAATCCGGGGCGTCCGACGCCGGCGTCATCGACACCACTCACGCAGCGACTCGGACAGCTCACGGACCCCGCCCAGCTGTTCGGCCACACGGATACCGGCCGTACCGCCGCGGGCGTTACGCGAGGCGATCGAGCCCTCGACGGTGAGCACCTCCCGCACGTCCGGAGTGAGCGCCGGGTCGACCCCGGCGAGTTCTTCGTCGGTGAGATCCTCGAGTCCGACGCCCCGCGCCTCGGCAGCGCGGACGCACGCCCCCGCCGCCTCGTGCGCGACCCGGAACGGGACACCCTGACGAACGAGCCACTCGGCGATGTCGGTGGCAAGCGTGAATCCCGCCGGTGCCAGTTCCGCCATTCGGTCCGTGTGGAATTCGAGAGTGGAGACCAGTCCGGTGATCGCCGGGAGCAGCATTTCGAGCTGCGCCACCGAATCGAAGACCGGCTCCTTGTCCTCCTGCAGATCCCGGTTGTACGCGAGCGGCTGCGCCTTCAGGGTGGCCAGCAGACCGGTCAGGTTGCCGATCAGCCGACCGGACTTGCCGCGGGTGAGCTCGGACACGTCCGGGTTCTTCTTCTGCGGCATGATCGACGAACCGGTCGACCAGGCGTCGGCGAGTGTGATGTAGCCGAATTCCGGAGTGCTCCAGAGGATGACCTCCTCGGCCATCCGCGACAGGTCGACGCCGATCATCGCGAGCACGAACGCCGCCTCGGCCGCGAAGTCCCGCGACGACGTGGCGTCGATCGAGTTCTCGGCCGACGAATCGAAGGCGAGTTCCGCGGCGATCGCCTCGGGATCGAGTCCGAGTGACGAACCGGCCAGCGCTCCGGAACCGTACGGCGACACGGCCGCCCGCACGTCGAAGTCCTGCAGCCGCCGAACGTCACGAAGCAGCGGGTGCGTGTGCGCCAGCAGATGGTGCGCGAGCAACACCGGCTGCGCGGCCTGCAGGTGGGTCTTGCCCGGCATCACCGCGGCGGGGTGCGCGGCGGCCTGCGTCGCGAGTGCGTCGACGACGTCGAGCACACCCGCGGCCACGCGACGCACGGCGTCCCGCAGCCACATCCGGAACAGCGTCGCCACCTGGTCGTTGCGCGAACGCCCGGCGCGCAGGCGTCCCCCGACCTCGGGACCGACCCGATCGATCAGGCCGCGCTCGAGTGCCCCATGCACGTCCTCGTCGGATTCGCTCGGGACGAACTCGCCGCTCGCGACGTCGGCCGCGAGCCTGCCGAGACCGTCGAGCATCGCCGCCAGGTCTTCGTCACCGAGCAGGCCGGCCTTGTGCAGCACCCGGGCATGTGCCTGGGACGCACGCACGTCGTACGGGGCCAGCACCCAGTCGAAGTGGGTGGACTTGCTCAGCGCGGCCATGGCGGCGGCGGGTCCGGACTCGAACCGGCCGCCCCACAGGGCTCCTTCGTTGGTGCCGTGAGCACTCATACCTAGAGGCCCAGATCGCGCTTCGCCGCGACCTTCGAGGACAGTCCGTGGATCTGCACGAAGCCCTTGGCGTAGGACTGGTCGAACGTGTCGCCCTCGTCGTAGGTGGCCAGGTTGAAGTCGTACAGGGACTCGTTGCTGCGGCGGCCGTTGACGATGATCGCACCACCGTGCAGCACCAGCCGGATGTCGCCGGAGACGCGTTCCTGCGTCTTCTCGATGAACGTGTCCAGCGCGACCTTGAGCGGCGAGAACCAGAGGCCGTCGTACACCAGCTCGCTCCAGCGCTGCTCGGTCTGACGCTTGTAACGACCGAGCTCGCGTTCCTGCGTGACGTGCTCGAGTTCCTGGTGGGCGTTGATGAGGACCATGGCTCCGGGAGCCTCGTAGATCTCACGGCTCTTGATGCCCACGAGACGGTCCTCGACGACGTCGAGGCGGCCGACGCCCTGAGCACCGGCGCGGCGGTTGAGCTCCTGGATCGCTTCGAGGACGCTGACCGGCTTGCCGTCGATCGCGACGGGGCGGCCCGCCTCGAAGCTGACGATCAGCTCGTCCGGGGCCTGCCAGTTGACGGTCGGATCCTGCGTGTAGTCGTAGACGTCCTTGGTCGGCGCGTTCCACAGGTCCTCGAGGAACCCGGTCTCGACGGCGCGGCCCCACACGTTCTGGTCGATCGAGAACGGCGACTTCTTGGAGACGTTGATCGGGATCGCGTTCTCCTCGGCGAACGCGATCGCCTTCTCACGGGTCCACGCGTAGTCGCGCACCGGTGCGATCACGTCGAGGTCGGGAGCGAGCGATCCGAAGCCGACCTCGAACCGGACCTGGTCGTTGCCCTTGCCGGTGCAGCCGTGCGCGACCGTGGTGCCGCCGTAGGCACGCGCGGCCTCGACGAGGTGCTTGACGATCAGCGGGCGGCTGATGGCCGACACGAGCGGGTAGCGGTCCATGTAGAGGGCGTTGGCCTGGATGGTCGGCAGGCAGTATTCGTCGGCGAACTCGTCGCGCGCATCCACCACGACCGACTCGACCGCACCGCAGTCGAGTGCACGCTGACGCACGACCTCCATGTCCTCGCCGCCCTGGCCGAGATCGATGGCGACAGCAACAACTTCCTTGCCGGTCTCCTTGCCGATCCAGCTGATGGCGACTGAGGTGTCCAGCCCGCCCGAGTAGGCGAGTACGACGCGATCGGCCATGGTCCTTGTGCTCCTTAGGTTGAAGATCTGTAGAGATGATTCAGTTGTCAGGCGAGGGATTCGATCTTGGCCGCGAGTTCCGCCCCGCTCAGCGGCTCCCGTGCCACCACGAGAATGGTGTCATCCCCCGCGATGGTTCCCACGACGTCAGGTAATGATGCCCGATCGAGTGCACTCGCCAGATAGTGCGCTGCCCCCGGGGGAGTTCGCAGCACCGCCATGTTGCCACTGGCATCGGTCGATACCAGTAACTCCCCCAGCAACCGCGACAGCCGGTCGGTTCCCCCGGAGACGCCGCGGACGGGATTTCCGTCCTCGGGCACCACGTAGACCCCGGCGCCGCCGTCTGCGGCGCGAAGCTTCACGGCACCCAGTTCTTCGAGGTCTCGCGACAGCGTGGCCTGGGTGGCGTCGATGCCCTCGGCCGCGAGCAGCGCCGCGAGTTCGGTCTGGCTGCGGACCGGGTTGTTCGACAGGATCGCGACGATGCGCGCCTGCCGTCCCGCCCGTGTCGGTGCCGTCGCCGCGTTGGATGCACGCTGCGGCTGAGCCGCACCTGCACGCTGCGGAGGTGCCGCACTCACGGACGGTCCCCGGTTCGCTGCGCCAGCAGCCACACGAGCAGTGCCTTCTGCGCGTGCAGCCGATTCTCCGCCTCGTCCCAGACGACGCTCTGCGGTCCGTCGAGTACCTCGTCGGTGATCTCCTCCCCGCGGTGGGCAGGCAGGCAGTGCAGGACCACCGCGTCGGCGTCGGCCTTCGCGAGCAGCGCCTCGTTGATCTGGAAGGGGCGGAACGGACCGACCCGGTCGAGCCCGTCGTTCTCCTGGCCCATCGACGTCCAGGTATCGGTGACGAGTGCGTCCGCGCCGACGACCGCCGTCTGCGGGTCATCGGTGAGGGTGATGGTCGCGCCGGTCTCGGCGGCCCGCGCGCGGGCTGCCTCGACCACCCACGGCAGGGGTGCGAACCCTTCGGGGCCGGCGATGGTCACATCGACGCCTGCGGTCACGCCGCCCAGCATCAGCGAGTGCGCCATGTTGTTGGCGCCGTCGCCGAGGTAGGTGAGCTTCAGCCCCTTCAGCGAACCCTTCCGCTCCGCGAGGGTCTGCAGATCGGCCAGGACCTGGCACGGGTGGAACTCGTCGGACAGCGCGTTGACGATCGGGACGTCGGCGCCGGACGCCATCGCCTCGAGCCGCTTCTGCCCGAACGTGCGCCACACCACGGCGTCGACGTACCGCGACAGGACGCGGCCCGTGTCCTGCAACGTCTCCTCGCGGCCGAGCTGGGTGCTGCGCCCGTCGACGACGATCGCGTGACCGCCGAGCTGGGCGATGCCCATCTCGAACGAGAACCGGGTGCGCGTCGAATTCTTCTCGAAGATCACGCCGACCCCTCGGGGACCCTCCAGCGGACGCTCTGCGAAGGGGGCCTTCTTCAGCCTGGCGGCGAGCTCGAGGACCTCGGCCTGCTGTGCAGGGGTGAGGTCGTCGTCCCGGAGAAAGTGTTTCACCACGGTCGTCACTGCTTTCCCGGCTGATCGGCCGATTGCGCGTTGTCGAGAATCGCGGGCAGCGCCGCGACGAAACCTTCGGCCTGGTCGTCCGTGAGGACCAGGGGCGGAGCCAGCCGGACGACGCCCGGTTGCGCGGCATTGATCAGGTATCCGGCCTCGCGCGCGGAGTTCTCCACGGCGGGGGCCACGTCCTGGGTCAGGACGATGCCGAGCAGCAGGCCGGCGCCGCGGACGTGGTCGATCAACGGATGTCCGAGACCTTCGATGCCGGCCGAGAGCGACTTCCCGAGCGTGTCGGCGCGGGAGATGAGGTCGTCCTCGGCGATCGTCCGCAGCACGGCGAGCGCCGCCGACGCGCAGACGGGGTTCCCGCCGAACGTCGTGCCGTGCTTGCCCGGCCCGAACAGGTCCGCGGCCGCGCCGGTCGCGATGCACGCGCCGATCGGCATCCCGCCACCGAGACCCTTCGCGAGAGTCATGACGTCGGGCACGATCCCGACCGCCTGGTGTGCGTAGAACCAGCCCGTGCGGCCGATCCCGGTCTGCACTTCGTCGAGCACGAGCAGGGCGCCGCGATCGGCGGTGATCTGCCGTGCGCCCACGAGGTACCCCTCCGGCGGAACGACGACTCCGCCCTCGCCCATCATCGGCTCCAGGAACACGGCCGCGGTGTCGGCGTCGACGGCGCGATCGAGTGCGTCGAGATCGCCGTAGGGCACGTGCTCGACACCCGGGGGCATCGGCTCGAACGGAGCCCGCTTGGCGGCCTGGCCGGTGAGCGCGAGAGCACCCATCGTGCGGCCGTGGAAGGAGTTCTCCGCGGCGATGATCTTCGATCGTCCCGTGGCCCGCGCGAGCTTGAACGCCGCCTCGTTGGCCTCCGTGCCGGAATTGCACAGGAAGACACGGCCGGGCGCACCCAGATGGGAAAGCAGCTTCTCGGCCAGTTCGATCGCCGGCTCGCTGGCGTAGAAATTCGACACGTGCCCGAGGGTCGACAACTGCGTCGTGACCGCCTCGATGATCGCCGGGTGTGCGTGCCCGAGGATGTTGACGGCGATGCCGGCGAGGAAGTCGACGTACTCCTTGCCGTCGGCGTCGGTCAGCACCGCCCCCTGACCGCGCGCAAGTGCCACCCGGGGGACGCCGTACGTGTTCATCAGAGCGCCGGACCAGCGCTGCTGGAGTTCCGGGGTTCCGGTCATGAGGCAACTCCCTCGGTAGGTGAAGTCGGGCCGGGCGTGACCATCGTGCCGATGCCCTCGCCGGTGAACAGTTCGAGCAGAACGGAATGCGCGACACGGCCGTCGATGACGTGCGCGGTGGGCACACCACCGCGGACCGCGCGCAGGCAGGCCTCCATCTTGGGCACCATCCCCGCGTCGAGGCTGGGCAGCAGTTGCGCGAGCGCGTCCACGTCGATCTCGGTGGCCAGCGAATCGCGGTCCGGCCAGTTGGTGTACAGCCCTTCGACATCCGTGAGTACCACAAGCTTCTCGGCGCCGATGGCCTCGGCGAGCGCGGCGGCGGCGGTGTCCGCGTTGATGTTGTGCACCACACCGTCCGAGTCGGGGGCGATGGTGGACACCACGGGAATTCGGCCCGCACGGATCAGATCCAGGACGGCCTCCGGGTTCACGGTCGTGACGTCGCCGACGAGACCGATGTCGGTCGGCCTGCCCTCGACCATCACGGTGCGCTTGGTGGCGGTGAACAGGTGCGCGTCCTCGCCGGAGATGCCGACGGCGTACGGTCCGTGCGCGTTGATCAGTCCGACCAGTTCGCGGCCGACCTGACCGAACAGCACCATCCGGACGACGTCCATCACCTCGGGGGTGGTGACGCGGAAGCCGCCCTTGAATTCACCTGTCATGCCGAGCTTTCCGAGCATGGCATTGATCTGGGGGCCGCCGCCGTGCACGACGACCGGCTGAATTCCCACCGTCCGCAGGAACGCCATGTCGGCGGCGAACGCCGTCTTCAGCGCGTCGTCGACCATGGCGTTGCCGCCGTACTTCACGACGACGACCTTGTCGCGGAACTGCTGCAGCCACGGCAGAGCCTCCGCCAGGACGTGCGCCTTCTGGTGATCGGTGATGCCGCTGAGTGCCTCACTGGTCGCTGTCATGACGAATACGCCGAGTTCTCTTCGACATACGCGTGCGACAGGTCGGTGGTCCGGATGCTCACCGCGTGCTCGCCCAGACCGAGGTCGATGTCGAGGGAGATGTCGATGTCGCTCAGGTCCACGTCCCGCGCACCCGGTGCGCCGACACCGTCGATGCAGACGGGGGCGCCGTTGAACGACACCGAGATCTTGTCGGGGTCCAGTTCGATCGGCGCGATGCCGATCGCGGCGAGCACCCGGCCCCAGTTGGGGTCAGAGCCGAACAGCGCCGTCTTGACGAGGCTGTCCCGCGCGACCGTCCGGGCACCGATCAGGGCGTCGTCCTCGCTGACCGCGCCGCTGACCGTGACCCGCACCCGCTTGGTGACGCCCTCCGCGTCGGCCATCATCTGATCGGCCAGATCGTCGCAGACGGCCGTCACGGCCGCATTCAGTTCTTCTTGGGTCGGTGTCACGTTGCTCGCACCGGACGCGAGCAGCAGCACCGTGTCGTTGGTCGACGTGGCACCGTCGACGTCCAGCCGATCGAACGTCACCCGGGTGGCCGCCCGCAGCGCGGCGTCGAGTTGCGCGGCGGTCGCGACGGCGTCGGTCGTCACCACGCACAGCATCGTCGCCAGCGCGGGGGCCAGCATGCCTGCGCCTTTCGCCATTCCGCCCACGTTCCACTTGTCCGCATGGTGCAGGGCGGACTGCTTCGGCACCGTGTCGGTGGTCATGATCGCGTACGCGGCGTCGGTGCCACCCGAAATTCCCCCGGCGAGTTCGTGCACCGCCTCCGTGACCCCGGCCAGGACCTTGTCCATGGGCAGGCGGTCGCCGATCAGACCGGTGGAACACACCGCGACCTCGACGGCGCCGGTCTCTGTTCCCCAGTTGCTCAGCGCGGACGCCACTTCCTCGGCCGTCTTGTGCGCGTCCTGGAACCCGCCTGCACCCGTGCACGCGTTCGCCCCACCGGAATTGAGCACGACGGCGCGCAGCCTGCCCGTGGTGAGCACCTGCTGCGACCACAGGACGGGGGCAGCCTTCACCTTGTTCGCGGTGAAGACGCCGGCCGCTGCAAGCTCGGGTCCCTCGTTGACGACGAGAGCCAGGTCGGCGTTGCCGCTCGCCTTGATTCCCGCCTTGATCCCGGACGCGCGGAAGCCCGCGGGCCCCGACACTCCCTGGGTTCGCACCAGAGTGCCGCCGGCGACCGCCCGGGTCGGGTGCGGATCGATCGTGCTGTCACTGCTCACGGGGCAACTCCCACTGTCGAGAGACCGGCGGTCTCGGGTAGTCCAAGCGCAAGATTCATCGATTGCACCGCTCCCCCGGCGGTGCCCTTCGCAAGGTTGTCGATCACCGCGACCACGACGATCTGACCGGCGTCGGCGTCGACCGTCACCGCGATCTGGACCGCGTTCGATCCGACGACCGCACCGGTCTGCGGCAGCACGCCCCGGGGCAGGACGTGCACGAACGGCTCGTCCGCGTAAGCCTTTTCGTAGATCGCGCGCACCTCGTCCTCGGACGCCGTGGTGACCGCGGTGCACGTGGCGAGGATGCCGCGCGGCATCGGCGCCAGCACGGGGGTGAACGACACGGTGACGCGCTCACCGGCGAGTTCGGAGAGGTTCTGGATGATCTCCGGGGTGTGGCGGTGCACGCCGCCGACACCATAGGCACGAACCGAACCCATCACCTCGGAGCCCAGCAGATCGGCCTTGGGTGCGCGTCCGGCGCCGGAGGCACCGGTGACGGCGACGATCGTGACCCGCGGTTCGACGACACCCGCCGCGACCGCCGGAGCCATCGCCAGGCTCGACACCGTCGGGAAGCACCCGGGGACGGCGATTCGTGTGGCGCCGACGAGTTTCTCGCGGGCACCCGGGAGTTCCGGAAGTCCGTACGGCCAGCTACCTGCGTGCGGGCTCTTGTAGTACCGCTCCCAGTCCTCGGCGTTCGTCAACCGGAAGTCGGCGCCGCAGTCGATGATGACCGTGGACTCGGGCAGTTCCTTCGCGTATTGCGCCGAATTGCCGTGCGGCAGGCCGAGAAACACCACGTCGTGTCCGCCGAGCGTCTCGACGGTGGTGTCCTCGAGCACTCGGTCGGCGAGGGGAAGCAGGTGCGGATGGTGCGAGCCCAGAGTCGATCCGGCGTTGCCGCCGGCAGTGAGCGCGCCGATGACGAGCGAACCGTCCGCATACGACGGGTGCCCCAGCAGCAGACGCAGCACCTCGCCGCCGGCGTATCCGCTCGCGCCGGCGACGGCAATCCTGATCGGTTTTCCCGCGTGCTCAGTCATACGATTGATTATGCATCATCATGCAAGCTAATACACACCGCGGTCTTTCGACGGGACGGAATCCGTGGTCACTGCTTGCCGAGCGACCGCCGAATCTCGTCGAGTTTGGCCTTTCCCGCCTTCTCCCGCTTCTCCCACGCCTCGTCCAGCGACTGCCCCGACGGGCTGTCGTGCGCGAGTTCGGAGGAGCCCATCGCCGTCCCGAACCGTCCCTCGATCCGCTCACGCACGCGGTCGAACGTCGGGACACCAGCCGGCGTGTAGTCCGGCTCGGGCACACCGGGCGCGATGTGGGGCACGACCTCCGCGGTCACCGGATCCTCGGCCGGAATCGCCGCACCGACGTCCACCGCCGCGAGGAGCGCCCCGAGGCCCGGACGACCCGCGGCCACCGCACGCACGACCTCGACGAACTCGGCGTCGGTCAACTGACTCGCCGCCGCCACGACGTCGCGCACTTCGGTCATCGCACTGCTCCTCACCGCCTCGGGCCCCTCCACCCAGGCTACGGGTCAGCTGCGCAGTTCGGCACCTACGGCGGCGGACGCCGCAGCCACGGCGGCGTCGCGGGCGGCGCTCGCCTCGTCCTCGGTCAGGGTGCGGTCGGGGCCGCGGAATCGCAGCGCGAAGGCCAGCGACTTCCGGCCCTCCCCGACCTGCTCACCTTCGAACACGTCGAACAGCCGGATGTCCTCGAGGAGCTCTCCTCCACCCGACCGCAGGGCCGCCTGGACCTCGCCGGCGGGCACCGCGGTGTCGACCACGACCGCCACGTCCTGAAGGACCGCGGGAAAGGGCGAGACCTTCGGCGCGGGCAGATTCTCCACCAGCGGCAGGGCGTCCAGATCGATCTCCACGGCACTCGTCCGCGGGGGAAGTCCGGCGCGCTCGAGCACGGCGGGATGCAACTCGCCCGCGTGTCCGACGACGACACCGTCCACGAGCAGCTCCGCGCCGCGGCCCGGGTGCCACGGCAAGTACTGCGTCGCGCGGAACTCCACCTCGACACCGGCCGCGGCGGCGACCGCCCGGGCGGCGGCGAACGCGTCGGTGGCGTCGGCTGCGCGGCCCGGACCCCACGGACCGCTCGGCTCACGCTGCCCCGTCAGCACCGCCGCCACGTGCACCGGCTGGTCCGGCAACGACTGCAGCAGTGCCGTGATCTGTTCGTCGGTCGGTCGCCTGTCCACCGGCAGCGCCTCGACCGGCTTGGTGTCGGCGCCGGGCAGCACGACCTGCGCTATGCCGAACAGCGACAGGTCGCGTTGACCGCGGGAGACGTTGCGGGCGAGGACCTCGAGAAGTCCGGGCAGCAACGTGGTGGCCAGTTCCGGCCGATCCGATTCGAGCGGGTTGAGCACCGTGCTGGTATTCCTGCGCGGATCCTCGGGGTCCAGCCCCCACGTGTCGAAGATCGCGGTGGGCAGGAAGACGGGGGGAAGGATCTCGACGTATCCCGAGAATGCCAGGGCACGGCCGACGGCGCGCTTGCGGCGCTGCGCAGGAGTCAACCCACGACCCGCGGGGGCAGCGGGCAGCACCGACGGAATCTTCTCGAGCCCCTCGAGGCGCAGCACCTCCTCCACCAGGTCGGCGGGCTGCACCAGATCGGGCCGCCACGACGGCGGGCCGGCGACGAGCTGACCGTGCCCGCTGTCGCTGACCCCGACCTCGACGTTGCAGCCGATCTGTGTGAGCCGGCGCGCAGCGGTGCCGTTGGGGTAGTCGACCCCCGCAACCCGGTCGGGGAGGTCGATGTCCATGTGGATGGGCTCGTGCGGGGTGACCTCACCGATGTCGGTGAGCGCCGGCTCGACCCGCCCGCCGGCGATGTCGACGAGCAGCGCGGCCGCCCGGTCGAGTGCCGCGACGGGGATCTCGGGGTCGACGACGCGCTCGAAACGCTTGCCTGCCTCACTCGACAGCTTGTGCCTGCGCGCGGTCTTGAACACCGCGAGCGGATCCCACGTGGCCGCCTCGAGCAGGATGTCGGTGGTTTCCGACCCGACCTCGGTGGACGCGCCACCCATGATCCCGGCCAGCGACACGACGCCCGAATCGTCGGCGATCACGACGTCCTCGGGGTCGAGGGCGCGCTCGGTCTCGTCGAGAGTCGTCAGCGTCTCCCCCGCCACCGCGCGGCGCACGACGAGTTCACCGCTGATCTTCGCGGCATCGAACGCGTGCAACGGCTGGCCCAGTTCGAGCAGAACGTAATTGGTGACGTCGACGGCCGGCGAGATCGGGCGGACCCCCGACAGCAGCAACCGACGCTGCAGCCACCACGGGCTGACCGCCTTCGGATCGATACCCGTCACCCGGCGGGCGGCGAAACGCGTCGCCTTCGACGCCGGCTCGACGCGGATCGGCCACGCCTCTCCCTCCGCCGGGTACGGCGCCACCGACGCCGGGTCGGCGAAGTCCAGGTCGAACCCACACGCCAGTTCGCGGGTGAGCCCGCGGACGGAGAAGCAGTAGCCGCGGTCCGGGGTGATGTTGAGTTCGATGACCGTGTCGTGCAGGCCCATCAACTCGTTGGCGTCCGCGCCGGGGAGCGCGGTGCCCGGCTCGAGGACGAGGATGCCCGAGTGGTCCTTGCCGATGCCGAGTTCGGCCACCGAGCAGATCATCCCGTCGGAGACCTGCCCGTACGTCTTGCGGGACGCGATGGCGAAACCACCGGGAAGGACTGCACCCGGCAGTGCGACCACCACGAGGTCGCCTTCGGCGAAGTTCCGGGCACCGCACACGATGCCCTGCGGCTCGGCCGCCCCCACATCCACCTTGCAGAAGCGGATCGGCTTCTTGAACTCGGTGAGCTCGGCGATCTCGAGAACCTTGCCGACCACGAGGGGGCCGTCGACGGGCTCGAGCCGGTCGACTTCCTCGACCTCGAGCCCGACCCGGACGAAACCTGCGTCGAGTTCCTCGGCGGTGACGTCCCAGTCCGGGGTGGCACGCTGCAGGATCTCGGTCAGCCAGGATTGCGCTACTCGCACGTCTGCTCAGCTCTCTCGTTCGTGAAGATGTCGTGACTGTGGTGGGCGGGATTCGGGTGACGCAGGGTCAGCCCTGGACACCGAAGGGCAGCGTGAATCGCACGTCGCCCTCGACGATGTCGCGCATGTCCGGGATCCCGTTCCGGAACTGGAGTGTGCGCTCGAGCCCCATGCCGAACGCGAACCCGGTGTACACGTCGGGGTCGATTCCGGAGGCGCGCAGCACATTCGGATTGACCATTCCGCAGCCGCCCCACTCGACCCAGCCTGCGCCGCCCTTCTTGTTCGGGAACCAGACGTCCACTTCGGCGGACGGTTCCGTGAACGGGAAGTAGTTCGGTCGCATCCGGGTACGGGTCTCGGGACCGAACAGTGCGCGGGCGAACGCGTCGAGCGTGCCACGCAGGTGGGCCATGGTGAGGCCCTTGTCGACGGCGAGTCCCTCCACCTGAGAGAAGACCGGGGTGTGGGTCGCATCGAGTTCGTCGGTGCGGAACGTCCGCCCGGGGCACACCACGTAGATCGGCACCTCGCGCGCGAGCATGGTGCGCACCTGTACCGGCGACGTGTGCGTGCGGAGCACCTGGCGCGAGCCCTCCGGTGCGATGTGGAACGTGTCCTGCATCGTCCGGGCGGGGTGATCGGGCAGGAAGTTGAGAGCATCGAAGTTGAAGTGCTCGGTCTCCACCTCCGGGCCCTCGGCGACCTCCCAGCCCATCGCGACGAACACGTCCTCGACCTGCTCGGAGATGATGCTGATCGGGTGGCGGGCACCCGCCGGCTGACGCTGCGACGGCAGCGTCACGTCGATGGCCTCGGCCACGAGTACGGCCGCGTCGCGTTCGGCGAGCAGGACGGCGCGGCGCTCGTCGAACGCCGCACTGATCCGGGTGCGGGCGACGTTCACGCGCTTGCCTGCGTCGGCCTTCTCCTTGCCCGGGAGGGCTCCGAGTCCGCGGCGAGCGAGGGCGATCGGCGACTTGTCACCCATGTGCTCGACCTTGGCCTTCGCCAGGTCGTCGAGATCCGCCGCCGACGCGAACGCCTTCTCGGCGCTCTCCGCTGCCGCAGTCAGGGCGTCTTCGGTGAGCGCACTCGCATCGACCGCGCCGCCTTCGACCCCCGTGGAGGCAGCGCCCTCTTTTTTAGCCACGACCGGTGCCACTCCTTAAGTTCTTTCAGTCAACACTCTCGACGAAACCGAAACAGCTCGCCGTCAAATCCTATGCGATCCGATTTTCGCCGGTTCAGCTGTCGGTTCGCTTGCGGTTCTGGACCCGTGCGCTCGAATACAGGCAGATCGACGCCGCCGTCGCCAGGTTGAGGCTCTCGGCTCGACCGTGGATCGGAATCCGCACCCGGTGATCGGCTCGCGCCGAGGTGGCTGCGTCGAGGCCGTGGGCCTCGTTGCCGAACAGCCACGCCGTGGGGCGGGCCAGCAGTTCGTCGGCGTCGTCCAGATCTACTTCGCCGTCGGCCGCCGTGGCGAGCAATTGGATTCCCGCCGCGCTGATGCTGTCGAGGACCGCCGCGATGTCCCGTTCACGCACCACCGGGAGGTGGAAGAGGCTTCCGGCGGACGCCCGGACGCATTTGCCGTTGTGCGGGTCGACGCTGTCGCCCGCGAGAATCGCCGCGTCCGCGCCCACCGCGTCCGCGACTCGGATGACGGTGCCCGCGTTACCGGGCTCCGCGACCGCGACCGGAACCGCGAGCAGACGAGTTCCGGGGCCTATCGCCTCCGCCAGCGGAACATCGAGGAGGTCGCACACCGCGACGAGACCCGGTGGGGTCACCGTGTCGCTGAGCGCTCGGACCGCCCGGTCCGTCACCAGCGACGTACGGACGCCCGCAGTGTGTGCCCGGTCGATCAGCCTCGAGTACCGCTGCTCCGCGTCCTCGGTGTAGAAGAGGTCGTGCACGGGGCGGGTGTCGAGTGCCTCACCGACGGAATTCTCGCCTTCCACCAGGAACCGCCCGACCTTGCGGCGTTCCGCGGTGCGCAGCAGCTTGACAGCAGAAACGACCCGTGGAGTGCGCTCGGTGAGCGGGTCCACGGGTCGTTTCCGAGGCTCTGAAGGCCGGGGTGCTGCGAGACTCAGGCTGCTTCTCCGGCCGGAGCGTTCACGTCGGCCGGAAGCGCCGCCTTGGCCAGGGCCACGAGGCCGGCGAATGCCGCCGCGTCGGAAACGGCCAGCTCGGCGAGGTTCTTGCGGTCGACCTCGATCTCGGCCAGACGCAGACCCTGGATCAGGCGGTTGTACGTGATGTCGTTCGCCCGCGCCGCAGCGTTGATACGCGTGATCCACAGCTTGCGGAAGTCGCCCTTGCGCGCACGGCGGTCACGGTAGGCGTAGGTCAGCGAGTGGAGCTGCTGTTCCTTCGCCTTGCGGTACAGGCGCGAGCGCTGACCGCGGTAGCCGCTGGAGGCTTCGAGAATCGAACGACGCTTCTTCTGGGCGTTTACCGCCCTCTTTACGCGTGCCACTGAAAAATCCTGTCAATCTTGGGGCGGTGAGCTGCCCCGGGTGGTCAGTAAAAGGGGTGTCGACTCAGATGTCGAGCAGGCGCTTGATGCGAGGAGTGTCAGCCTTGCTGACGACAGCCACGCCATCGAGGCGACGGGTCACCTTCGTGGCCTTGTGCTCGAGCAGGTGGCGGCGACCGGCCTTCTGGCGCAGGATCTTTCCGCTGCCGGACACCTTGAATCGCTTCGCGGTGCCGCTGTGGGTCTTCGACTTGGGCATGGAGTCCTCAGTTCTCTGTATCCGGACCGTGATCCGGGTCGTGCTGGTGTAGTCGGACTAGCTGGTCGGCGCTTCGCCGGGCGCACTGCCGCCCGCCTGCTCCGCAGGTGCCGCCGGAGCCTGTGCCGGTTCGGCCGGCGCGGGAACTGCCCGCTGCGCCGGCGGCGCAGCGGCGCTTTCCTGCGCCTTCACACGGGTCTTCGCGCCCTTGTGCGGAGCGAGCACCATCGTCATGTTTCGACCGTCCTGCTTGGCGGACGTCTCCACGAACCCGAGGTCCGCGACGTCTGCACCGAGACGCTGCAGCAGCCGGAATCCGAGTTCCGGACGCGACTGCTCACGTCCGCGGAACATGATCGTGACCTTGACCTTGGATCCGGCTTCGAGGAAGCGCACGACGTTGCGCTTCTTCGTCTCGTAGTCGTGATCGTCGATCTTGGGGCGGAGCTTCTGCTCCTTGATGACCGTGAGCTGCTGGTTCTTGCGCGACTCACGCGCCTTCTGCGCGGCCTCGTACTTGAACTTGCCGTAGTCCATGATCTTGCAGACCGGCGGGCGAGCGTCGGGGGCCACCTCGACCAGGTCGAGATCGGCCTCGAGGGCCAAGCGGAGTGCATCTTCAACACGCACGATGCCAACCTGTTCACCTCCGGGTCCGACGAGGCGGACCTCGGGAACTCGGATGCGATCGTTGATGCGGGTCTCAGTGCTGATGGGGCCTCCTAGGTTGAACGGTCTTGTCTCGAGACCGCCAGCAGCCCGTACGCCCGGATTCCCAACAAAAAAGCCCCGCTGCGGTGAATGACTCTCACCATGCGGGGCCCGATGTCGACCGATCAGACGAACTCACGGCTCACGCCGATCCCTCATCTCCTCACACTCGAGGAACTCGAACCGAGCAGCCTCGGATCGAGCGACCGGACCACTGAACTGCAGTTTTACCTGCCGCGCAGAGGTGGGAGTCGGACTCCACTTGCTGCCCCCGACAAATCCGAAGGCGGTCGTTGCGTCAAGAGTAACATTTGCGCACGTCCCGAGCTAATCGATACCGGGACGTTGCGCCACGGGGCACTGGTGGAATCCTCTAAGGCATGACGGACAACATCGATGACACCCCGAACGACGGCACCCCGAACGACGGTGACCAGAATACCGACGTCCGGGAACTGGCCGACGTCCCTTCGGTCGAGGTCATCAGCCGCGCCGCGGTCATGCTCATGAGTTCGGCAGCCGAGAAGCTCGGCCTGTCCGACGCCGACCCCGACTCCAGCCCCCACCGCGACCTCGACGAGGCCCGGCGGGTCATCACCGCCCTCGCCGGCCTGGTGACCGCGTCCATCGAGTACCTCGGACCGCACGCGGGACCGATCCGCGAAGGCCTCCAGGCACTGCAGCGCGCGTTCCGCGAAGCGTCCTCGCACCCGGACGAGCCGGGCAAGGGTCCGGGCGAGAAGTACACCGGCCCCGTGTACTGACATGGCGAGCCGAAACAAGACCGCGCAGACGCCGGCCGGCGTCGACGAGTTCCTCGCCACGATCGCCGACCCGGTCAAGCGCGCCGACAGCGCACGGCTGGTGGAACTGCTCACCGCCGCGAGCGGAGAGCGCGCCGCGATGTGGGGCACCAGCATCGTCGGGTTCGGCTCCCGCCACTACCGGTATGCCAGCGGTCACGAGGGCGACACCGCACTGATCGGCTTCTCGCCCCGAGCCGCAGCACTGACCCTGTACCTCTCGCTCGACTTCACCGAGTTCGAGGCCGAACTCGCCGCTCTCGGCAAGCACACCCTCGGCAAGGGCTGCCTCTACGTCAAGAAGCTCGCCGATGTCGACGAGTCGGTTCTCGTCTCACTGCTGAACCGATCCGTGGCCGCCGCCCGCGCTCTGATCGAATCTCACCGTTCGAACACGGTGCGCGCGTCGGCCGGCGGTTCACCGAAGAGGCTCGCATCGCGCGGGACGAACGACCGGCCGGTGAGGGTGGCGTCGGACACCCGGTCCAGCCGGAACCACCGCACACCCGCCCGGCTCAGGCACCACGCGACGAGGAACCACGATCCCCTGGTGTGAGCGAGAAGGTGCGGTTCGACGACGCGTTCGGTGCGCTCACCGTCCCGGTCCACATATCGGAGCGACACCATCAGTTCGCGCTGCAATCCGTCTTCGACGACGCGGCGGATGCGTGGTTCCGCGCTCGCCGTGTCGGCGTCCCGCCGGATCCACACCTTCGCGCCGAGTCGCTCCACCCGCACCCTCGACTCTGCATCCATCACGTCGAGCAGCTTGGCCAGCGCGGCGCGGCCGTCGGTCGCGAACGGCGCATCGCGAAACGCCGTGAGGACCAATGCCACCGAGACCGCTTGAGCGGGAGTGAAATTCACCGGCGGCAACGTGCCGTTCCCGATGATCCCGTATCCCCCGCCCGGGCCGGCAGTGGCCCAGATCGGGGCGCCCGAGGACTGCAGCACGGCGATGTCCCGCTTGATCGTGCGGGTGGTCACCTCGAACTGTGCCGCCAACTGCTCCGCGGTCCGGCCCCGGGCGCCCGCGCGGCGCAGTTCTTCCGTCAGGGCGTGGAGGCGGGCGGGACGGTCCATGAGGGCAGTCTGCCGAACGACCGCGGCAATGTCCCGAATCTCGCCAACCGATTCCGTTATGCGACTGTGACACATACGGTGACACGCACATGTCACCGATACGGGTTCACTCTTGTCTCATGACCCAGACAAGCGAAGCACACGACAGCACAGGCATTCACATCATCCTGGCTCCCGGATTCTGGCTCGGCGCATGGGCTTGGGAGGCAGTGGCTTCCGACCTGGTCCGGCGAGGACACCACGTCACCGCGGTGACCCTGCCCGGACTCGACTCCGAGGACAGCGACCGCGTCGGCATCCGACTGGACGATCACATCTCCGCGATCGCGGACGTCGTCGCGACCACACCGTCGTCTGAGCGGGTTGTGCTCGTGGCACACAGCGGTGCGGGACCGGTGGCGTACGCGGCGAGCGATCGGATTCCCGACCGACTGGCCCGCATCGTCTACGTCGACTCGGGACCACTGCAGAACGGCGCCGCGCTGCGGGAGGATCTCGATGCTTCGGTCACCGAGATCCCGCTTCCGTCGTGGTCCGAACTCGAAGCCGAAGGCAGCAGTCTCGACGGACTCGACGACGTCTTGCTCGACATGTTTCGCAGCCGCGCAGTGCCCGAACCAGCCGGTCCCGCGAGGGACAGGCTCGAACTCGTCGACAGCAGCCGTCTGGACGTGCCGACCACGGTGATCTGCACCAGCTTTCCGTCGGAGGTCATCCAGCAGATGGCAGGCGCGGGTCATCCGATGGCCGCCGAACTCGCGCAGATCGCGAAGGTCGACTACGTCGATCTGCCGACCGGCCACTGGCCGATGTGGTCGCGGCCCGCGGACCTCGCGACCGCGATCGACGCGGCCGCGAGGAACTGACCGAACTCAGCTGACTGCTGCGGCCTTCTTCGGCGCCCGCTTACGCGGTGTCGCCGTGGCGGCCGCGACAGTCTTCTTCGCCGAAGCGGACTTCCGTGTCGACGACGACTTGGCCGCCTTCGACTTCGCCGCGGCGGGAGGCGTCGGCACCTCGAGGACGTTTTCGAGGAAACGACCCGTGTAGCTCTCCGGAACCTGCGCCACCTCCTCCGGCGTGCCTTGCGCGACGACGGTTCCGCCGCCGGACCCGCCCTCCGGGCCCATGTCGACCACCCAGTCGGAGGTCTTGATCACGTCGAGGTTGTGCTCGATCACGATCACCGTGTTGCCCTTGTCGACCAAGCCGTTGACGACCCCGAGCAGCTTCCGGATGTCCTCGAAGTGGAGACCCGTCGTGGGCTCGTCGAGGATGTACACCGTGCGGCCCGTCGAACGCTTCTGCAGTTCGGCGGCAAGCTTCACGCGCTGGGCCTCACCGCCGGACAGCGTGGGTGCCGGCTGACCGAGCCGTACGTAACCGAGACCGACCTCGACCAGGGTCTTGAGGTAGCGGTGGATGGAGGTGATGGGCTCGAAGAACTCCGCGGCCTCCTCGATCGGCATGTCCAGGACCTCGGCGATGGTCTTGCCCTTGTAGTGGACCTCGAGAGTCTCGCGGTTGTACCGGGCCCCGTGGCACACCTCGCACGGCACGTACACGTCGGGTAGGAAGTTCATCTCGATCTTCAACGTGCCGTCGCCGGAGCAAGCCTCGCATCGGCCGCCTTTGACGTTGAACGAGAACCGGCCCGGCTGGTAGCCGCGCACCTTCGATTCCGTGGTGGCGGCGAACAGGGTGCGGATCTTGTCGAACACCCCCGTGTAGGTAGCCGCGTTGGAACGCGGGGTGCGGCCGATCGGTGACTGGTCGACCTGCACGAGCTTGTCCAGTTGGTCGAGCCCGTTGATGCGGGTGTGCCGGCCCGGCACCTGGCGGGCGCCGTTGAGCTTGTTCGCCATCACCGTCGCGAGGATGTCGTTGACGAGCGTCGACTTACCGGACCCGGACACGCCGGTGACCGACGTGAGCACGCCCAGCGGGAAGCTGACGTCGATGCCCCCGAGGTTGTGTTCGCGCGCACCGATGACGGTGACCTGCCGTTTGCGATCGACCGGCCGGCGGATGGCGGGAATCTCGATGTGACTGCGGCCCGACAGGTAGGCGCCGGTGAGGGATTCCTCGCAGTCGAGCAGTTCCTCGTACGGCCCGCTGTGGACGACCTTGCCTCCGTGCTCGCCGGCGAGCGGTCCGATGTCGACCACCCAGTCGGACGTGCGGATGGTGTCTTCGTCGTGTTCGACCACGATGAGCGTGTTCCCGAGATCGCGCAGGCGCGTCAGGGTCTCGATGAGACGCCGGTTGTCGCGCTGGTGCAGACCGATCGACGGCTCGTCGAGCACGTACAGGACCCCCACCAGACCCGAGCCGATCTGGGTGGCGAGGCGGATACGCTGCGCCTCACCACCGGACAGGGTCCCGGCGGCGCGAGCGAGCGACAGGTATTCGAGGCCGACGTCGAGGAGGAAGCCGAGACGTGCCTGGACCTCCTTGAGCACCTGACCGGCGATGGCCTCCTCGCGGCTGCCCAGCGTGAGGCTGTTCAGGAAGTCGGCGCAATCGGAGATCGACAGTTCGCAGACCTCGGCGATCGACTTCATGCCGAACTTCTCGTTCGCGATCGTGACCGACAGGATCTCGGGACGCAGACGCGCACCACCACACGCGGGACAGGGGGTGTCGCGCATGTAGCCGTCGTAGCGTTCCTTCATCTGGTCCGACTCGGTCTGCTCGAGGCGGCGGTGCAGGAACGGCATGACGCCCTCGAACTCGGCATAGTAGGAACGGGTACGCCCGTACCGGTTCTTGTACCGGACGTGGACCTGTTCCTCGCTGCCCTCGAGGATCGCCCGGCGCGCCTTCGCGGGCAGCTTGTTCCACGGCGTCTTCATGTCGAAGCCGAGAATGTCGCCGAGCCCGGACAGCAGGCGGCCGAAGTATTCGGAACTCTGCCCCATCGACCACGGTGCGATGGCTCCGTCCTCGAGGGACAGCTCGGGGTCGGGGACCACGAGGTCGGGGTCGACCTCCTTGCGGATTCCGAGACCGGTGCACTCGGGGCAGGCGCCGTACGGGGAGTTGAACGAGAACGACCGGGGTTCGAGGTCGTCGATGGAGAGAGCGTGGCCGTTCGGGCACGCCAGCTTCTCCGAGAATCGGCGTTCCCGGTCTGCGGCGTTCTCTTCGCGGTCGACGAAATCGAGGACGACGATGCCCTCCGCCAACCGCAGCGCGGTCTCGACGGAGTCCGTGAGCCGCTGCTTGGAACCGGCCTTGACGGTGAGGCGGTCGACGACGACCTCGATGTCGTGCTTCTCCTGCTTTTTGAGCTTGGGCGGATCGGAGAGGGGATGCACCACGCCGTCGACCCGCACACGCGAGTAGCCCTGCATGTTGAGCTGGTCGAACAGGTCGACGAATTCACCCTTGCGGGTGCGCACGACGGGAGCGAGCACCTGGAAGCGGGTGCCTTCCTCCATGTCGAGGACCTGGTCGACGATCTGCTGGGGCGTCTGCCGCGCGATCTGCTCGCCACACACCGGGCAGTGGGCGGTGCCCGCCCGGGCGTACAGCAGACGGAGGTAGTCGTAGACTTCCGTGATCGTGCCGACCGTCGACCGCGGGTTGCGGTTGGTCGACTTCTGGTCGATGGACACCGCCGGCGACAGACCTTCGATGAAGTCGACGTCGGGCTTGTCCATCTGACCGAGGAACTGGCGGGCGTACGCCGACAGCGACTCGACGTAGCGGCGCTGGCCCTCGGCGAAGATCGTGTCGAACGCCAGACTCGACTTGCCCGAGCCCGACAGCCCGGTGAACACGATCAGGCTGTCGCGGGGCAGATCGAGATCGACCCCTCGCAGATTGTGCTCACGGGCACCCCGCACGATAAGGCGATCCGCCACTCCAAGTCCCTTCATTGTCCGACAGCCGAGGGCGCGCATGAACGCTGAGCCCTCTGGCCGTGCCATGGTAAGCCGGGGCACCGACACGTTCTGTGGGACGGATGGCCGCCCTGCCACTCACCTGCCTGTATTCGACGGTAGCCTCCCCATCATGACCGAGCAGCCCATGGTGATAGAAGACTCGTACACCGGCCACGTCTCCCCCGGTTCGGCGCCGCAGCGCCGAACGGTTCCGGGAGCCACGATCACGAAGATGTCCGTCGGCCCCATGGACAACAACGTGTACCTGGTCGTCTGTTCCACAACCGGAAAATCCGTCCTCATCGACGCCGCCAACGAGGCGGACCGCGTCAACCAACTGATCGGCGAACACGCTCCGTCCCTCGAGCTGATCGTCACCACGCACCAGCACGGCGACCATTGGCTGGCGCTCGAGGACGTCGCGGCCGCCACCCGCGTGGACACCGCCGCCCATCCACTCGACGCCGACGCACTGCCCGTCCGGCCCGACCGTCTCCTCGAAGACGGTGACACGGTCACCGTCGGCGACGTCACCCTCGACGTGATCCATCTCGCCGGCCACACACCCGGCTCCGTCGCACTCGCGCTCACCGAGTCCGGCGGCGGACGTATCCACCTCTTCACCGGCGACTCCCTCTTCCCCGGCGGCGTGGGCAAGACCGCCGACGCCGGCAAGTTCGCATCACTGCTCACCGACGTCGAAACCAAGCTCTTCGACCGTTACGGCGACGACACGGTCGTCTACCCCGGCCACGGTGACGACACCACCCTCGGCGCCGAGCGCCCCCACCTCGGGGAGTGGCGCGAGCGCGGCTGGTGACCGCACCCGATCGCGATTGCGCACCGAACGGTCCGCGATTGGCGATCGGCCTACCTGGGTACTGGTGAATGGGCAGCCCGTCGGTTCGGCAACACAGTCGTACGCCGACGGCTGCCCAGAACTCTCGTTAGTGTGAGACGGGAGAACTCGAGATTGGGAGGCCAGGAATGCTTGTCCGTCGTATCGCTCGCCCACTGCTGTCCGCAGTCTTCATCAGCGGAGGGATCGATGCACTTCGAAATCCGGCGCAGAGAGCACAGGCCGCCGCACCACTGATCGACAAGTCCACCGAGACGCTTCCCGAGTCCGTCACGCAGAAGATCCCGTCCGACCCGGAGACGTTGGTCAAGATCAACGCCGCCGTGCAGATCGGCGGCGGCGTGCTCCTCGCGACCGGGAAGGCGCCACGGCTCGCGTCGCTCGCGCTGGCCGGCAGTCTCGTGCCCACTACCGTTGTGGGGCACGACTTCTGGAACGAGACCGACCCCGCCAAGAAGGCGGCACAGCGCACTCAGTTCCTCAAGAATGTCGGCCTGCTCGGCGGACTGCTGATCGCCGCCGTCGACACCGAGGGCAAGCCGTCCCTCGGTTGGCGTGGACGCCGCGCCGCACGGCACGCACAGGAGGCCGTGGCCGCGGCTCTGCCGCTCGGATCGGGTCACGACCATCACGGCCCCGAGTTCGGGGAGGCATTGGCTGCGGCGTCGGAGCGTGCACGCATTCTCTCCGGTGAGGCCGCCGAGCGCGGCTCCGGTCTCCTCGAGGTCGCGAAAGACCGCGGCGCCGAACTCGCGAAGGTCGCCGCAGATCGCGGCCCCGAGTGGGCGGACGTCGCGAAGGAACACGGCTCCGAGTGGGCCGAGGTCGCCAAGGAGCGCGGCGCCGAACTCGTCGAACTGGCGAAGGAGCGCGGCGCCGAACTCGTCGACGTCGCGAAGGAGCGCGGCCCGGAATTGGCCGAGGTCGCCCGTGAGAAGGGCGGCGAATGGGCCGGCACCGCCGCGGAACGCGGTGAAGTGCTGAGCAAGCGGGCCCGCAAACAGGCGGAGACCGCGCTCGAGAAGGCCCGAGCGAAGCGGCACGAACTGTCCCACTGACCCGCGGCGCGGCGCCGCCCGGCGCCGGATATTCGATCTGATCGGCCCCGGAGATCACCCCTGACCTGCAATGTCAGCGGGCCGTCTCCGGGGCCGACTAGACTGTCCAGGCACTTTTGCAGCCGATCCGGTTGCAGCCGAACCAGTCAAGGAGACCTCTTGCCCGACGAGGACACGTCACGCGACGAGCGCGAGCTCGAGCAGCAGTACGTGACGATGCTCTACACCCGACTGGACGGCCTTCGCCAGTACGCGGCGAACCGGCTGAGCCGCGTACTGCTCGAAACCGGCGGGACCCCGCAGGCCCGCAGCGAGCGGGAGTCGTTCAACCAGCTCTACACCGAAGACCTCGCCAAGTACGACGCCGCCGAGAACGGACTGTGCTTCGGGCGCATCGATCTCGACGGCGAGCACCGCTACATCGGCCGACTCGGCATCCTCGACGAGGAGAACGACTACGAGACGATGCTCCTCGATTGGCGTGCGCCCCTTGCCCGCCCGTTCTACCTGGCCACCCCCGCCGCCCCCGACGGCGTGTCCCGTCGACGGCACATCCGGACGCGGAGCCGCCGGGTGACGGCCGTCAACGACGAGTATCTGGATCTGGCGGCGGCGGAAGCTGCGGGCACGGTCACCGGCTCGGACGGCGTCGCGGGTGAGAGTGCGCTGCTCGCGGCGCTCAACGCGGCCCGCACGGGTCAGATGAACGACATCGTCGAGACGATCCAGGGTGAGCAGGACGCGATCATCCGGTCGGACCACAAGAGTGTGCTGGTGGTCCAGGGTGGACCCGGTACCGGTAAGACGGCGGTCGCTCTGCACCGCGCCGCCTACCTGCTGTACACCTACCGTCAGCAGCTCGCGAAGGCCGGTGTCCTCATCATCGGCCCGAACGCCACGTTCCTCGACTACATCGGCCAGGTGCTGCCGTCGCTCGGCGAGACCGGTGTGCTGCTCTCGACCATCGGCGACCTCTACCCCGGTGTCCGCGCCACCGTCGAGGACAGCCTCGACGCCGGCGAGATCAAGGGCTCGCTCGACATGTTGGACGTTCTCAAGAAGGCCGTCCGGGATCGACAGGAAGTGCCGTCGCGTCCCGTGGAGCTGACGTTCGACACCTACCGGATCTCCCTCGACCGCAAGGTCGTCACCCGCGCTCGTGGCCGGGCGAGGTCGTCACGGCGCCCGCACAACCTGGCGCGGCCCATCTTCGTCTCGTCGGTCATCGAGGCACTCGCCCAGCAACTCGCGGACACACTGGGCGCCAACGTCGTCGACGGCGGGAACCTGCTGAGCCGCGACGACATCGCCGACATGCGGGACGAGATGCGTCAAGACCCGGAGATCATGACGGCGATCAGCGCGCTGTGGCCGGAACTTTCGCCGCAGCAGGTCCTCGCCGAGCTGTACGCATCGCCGAAGCGACTGGCCGACGCCGCGCCGAATTTGACCGAAGCGCAACGTGAGTCGCTGCGACGCCCCGTCATGCGCGGCTTCGGTGCCGCCGACGCGCCACTCCTCGACGAGTTGGCGGAGCTGCTCGGCGTCGACGACGCCGCCGAACGGGAGCGCGCCCGCCGCCAGTGGCGAGCGCAGATCGCGGATGCCCAGGGTGCTCTGGACATCCTGACCGGTTCGGCGCCACAGGATCTCGAGGACGAGCTGGACCCGGAAATACTGATGGCCTACGACCTGATCGACGCCAGTCAGCTGGCCGAACGCCACGACGTGGGGCAGCACCAGACCACCGCGGAGCGCGCAGCGGGCGACCGAACCTGGACCTACGGCCACGTGATCGTCGACGAGGCGCAAGAACTCTCGGAGATGGCCTGGCGAATGCTGATGCGGCGCATACCGAATCGCTGGATGACGCTCGTCGGCGACACGGCGCAGACCGGCGACCCGGCGGGAACGTCGTCGTGGCAACGGATCCTCGAGCCGTACGTGGCCGCACGGTGGAAGCTCACGGAACTGACCGTCAACTACCGCACTCCGGCGGAGATCATGACGTCGGCACGTCGAGTTCTCGCCGAGATCGACACCGAACAGACCGTGCCGCGGTCGGTGCGCGAATCCGGTTTCGCACCGTGGGCACTGCAGGTGTCCGAGACCGAACTCGCAGACACCGTGCGCACCTGTGTGTCCCGGGAGACCGGACCGGGCACGACTGTCGTGATCGGGGGCCACGACCTCGTCGCCGCGCTGGCCGATCTGAGGTCGGACTCCGTCAGCGTCCTGACGGTGCGGGACGTCAAGGGGTTGGAGTTCGACTCGGTGCTCATCGCCGAGCCACAGGACATTCTCGACGAGTCGCCGCGGGGAATGAACGACCTCTACGTCGCACTGACCCGCGCGACGCAACGACTCGGTGTGGTGCACACGAAGGCGTTGCCCGCGGTGCTGTCCGAACTCGGTCCGGCCGAGGTCGGGATCCTATCGTGACACCGGGCGGTCGCGGTCGGCTGATCGGGTGTGGGCTCGTCCTCACCACTATCGTGCTGACCGCGTGTTCGGAGGCCACCGCCTCCGACCCGCCGTCGACGGCCTCGGTTGCGCCCACTACGGCCGCAACACACCTCGACGCCCGTGGCCTGCGCTACAAGGAGTCGCTGATCGGGGCCGGCATACCGGCGCTGCCCGACGACACGGTCATGGCACTGGCCAACGGGATCTGCGGTCAGCTGTCCGAGGGGACCGACGAAGCCACGATCGTCGCGCATCTGACCCCGATGGCGCAGTACGCCTCGGCGACGTCGAATATCGGCCTCACCACCGAACAGGTGGCGCAGGTCTATCTCGATGCCGCCGAGGCGAATTACTGCTGATCCGCCTCGGTGTCAGCGCACCGTGTGGACGATCAGGACGTCGGACGTCGACTTGCGTGCGGCATCCGACGGAACGGAGCCGAGGAGCCGCCCGGTGAGGGTGTTGAGTCCGCGGTTGCCGATCACCAGAAGACCGGCCTCGACCTCGTCGACCAGGTTCAGCAGCGACTCGACGGGGGCACCGACGACAGCGCGTTCCACAACATCCTTCGCGCCGACGGCGTGGGCGCGCTCTTTCGCGGTGCGGAGGATCTCGTACGTCGGGGCCGAACCCGTGATCTGGTAGGCCTCGTCACCGAGCGCGTCGGCGGCCTGCCCGACGTCCTTCGGATCGGCCGGGTAGTACGCACAGGCGATGATCAGCTTGGCGCCCGCGTCCCCCGCGATGGCAGCAGCCTTCTCGACGGCCAGAAACGACGACTCGGAGCCATCGGTTCCGACGACAACGGTCCGGTAGGCGCTCATTCATTCCTCCATGTCTGCGGTGGTCAATTGGCCGGGGTCCGGACATACGCATGTCTGGACCCAGCAGCCACTGCGCTGACCCTAGCTGTATCGGTGCCCGCATAGGTGTATTTGCAACACATGCCACAGGGGATATCCCCAGTGCATGACGGATCACATTCCGGATGCGCCCGGGCTGTGATCAGCGTCAGCGTGACGCGCCGACCTTGGGCCCGAACACGCCGGCCGGGAACACCCCCGCCGCCACGATCGCGTCACGCCACGGGGTCGCGAGTTCGACGAGCCGGGCCGCCCCGTCCTCCCCCAGCGCTGCCCACGGAGCCAGCGCGAGATCGTCGGTGAGATCCTCGACCAGTACCCGCAGTTCCTTCCCGTCGGCGGTGAGTTCGCCCCGGGCGTCCAGGATCTCGCGGTCACGCAGACTCTCGCATGCCGAGTCCCACTGGTCCTGGGTCCAGGCGCGGCGGGTCATCGCGAACTTCTTCTGGAAGCCGAGCCCCGTCGCGGTGTGCGTGATCAGCGATTCGAGTCCGCTCAGTGCCGCCGTCTGCAGGGCGGCGACGTGACCGTCGCCGCGGTACTCCCGCAGCACTGTCAGGGCATGCCAGAAAGCGAGGTGCGGTGCGTCCGGCCACTCCACCTCCGTGTACCCCGCACAGAGCGGCCTGCCCTCGACACCCGGGATCCCGCGGGCCGCGATCGACGCGAGTTCGGCGGCCTCGGCCATCTCCGGTGAATTCGTCACCGATTCGCCGAGAAGTCGCACATACGCCTCCCCGACCGCCCGGTACCGCGCCTCGACGACTGCCGCGGGCGTAGCCAGACCCCAGGCGCGCGGAATGACCGACTCGATCACGGCGGGACTGAAGTTGAAGAAGGTCGCAGTGACGACGCCCGCACCGACTGCGCCCATCGGCGCGGAGCGGCCCGCGAAGTAGCCCATCCGACCCGGTTCGAGACCCGCCTCGACCAGACGATCCTCGACCTCGGGAACGAAATAGCTGAGCGAATGAAGCAACTCCAAGGACCGGGCGGTACGACCTGCGTTGTGTGCATCCATGCTTCAGACCGTACTGCCTCGGCGCCGCCGCTATTTCAGGCCTGCGGCGTCCATGCCGCGCAGCTCCTTCTTCAGATCGGCGATCTCGTCGCGCAGTCGCCCGGCGAGTTCGAACTGCAGATCACGGGCTGCGTTCATCATCTGATCGGTCAATTCCTTGACCAGGTCCGCCAACTCCGCCCTGGGCATCGACTTCGTGTCGCGGCCCTCGTACACCCCGGCGCTGACCGAGCGACCGGCCTCGCCCTGCGCGCGGCGCCCGCGGGTGGCGTTGCGTCCGGAACCGCCGACGTCGACTCCGCTCGCCGTGTCCTCGGCTTCCTCGTAGACCTGGTCGAGGATGTCTGCGATCTTCTTCCGCAGCGGCTGCGGATCGACGCCCATCTTCTCGTTGTAGGCGATCTGCTTCTCACGCCGCCGCTCGGTCTCCTCGATCGCGTGCTGCATCGAGTCGGTGATCTTGTCGGCGTACATGTGAACCTGGCCGGAGACGTTTCGAGCCGCACGGCCGATCGTCTGTATGAGGCTGGTCGAGCTCCGGAGGAACCCCTCCTTGTCGGCGTCGAGGATGGCGACCAACGACACCTCGGGAAGGTCGAGTCCCTCACGCAGCAGGTTGATACCCACCAGAACGTCGTACTCCCCCAGCCGGAGCTGCCGGAGCAGCTCGACCCGTCGCAGGGTGTCGATGTCCGAGTGCAGATATCGCACACGGATACCGAGCTCGAGGAGGTAGTCGGTGAGGTCTTCCGACATCTTCTTCGTCAACGTGGTGACGAGGACGCGCTCGTCCCGGTCGGCACGTTCGCGGATCTCGTGCACGAGATCGTCGATCTGCCCCTTGGTCGGTTTGACGACCACCTGGGGGTCGACGAGACCGGTGGGGCGGATGACCTGCTCGACGAACTCCCCGCCTGCCTGTCCCAGCTCGTACTTGCCTGGTGTGGCCGACAAGTACACCGTCTGCCCGATGCGCTGGGTAAACTCCTCCCAGGTCAGCGGGCGGTTGTCGGTGGCGGACGGCAACCGGAACCCGAATTCGACGAGGTTCCGCTTGCGCGACATGTCGCCCTCGTACATCGCGCCGATCTGCGGGACAGTCACGTGGGACTCGTCGATGACGAGGAGGAAGTCCTCCGGGAAGTAGTCGATCAGCGTTGCGGGCGCCGTGCCCGGACCACGACCGTCGATGTGACGCGAGTAGTTCTCGATGCCGGAGCAGAACCCGACCTGCTTGATCATCTCGAGGTCGTACTGGGTGCGCATCCGCAGCCGCTGCGCCTCGAGCAGCTTGCCCTTGTTCTCGAGGTCGGCGAGCCGCTCCTCGAGTTCGGCTTCGATGTCCTTGACGGCACGTTCCATCCGCTCGGGACCCGCGACGTAGTGCGTGGCCGGGAAGATGCGCACCGAGTCGACCTTCCGCACCACATCCCCGGTGAGGGGGTGCAGGTAATACAGCGCCTCGATCTCGTCGCCGAAGAACTCGATCCGGACCGCCAGCTCCTCGTACGAGGGAATGATCTCGACGGTGTCGCCGCGCACCCGGAAGGATCCACGGGTGAACGCCAGATCGTTGCGGGTGTACTGCACGTCGACCAGCAGCCGCAGCAGAGCGTCGCGCGGAACCTCCACACCGACCTCGAGCTGCACCGACCGGTCGAGGTACGACTGCGGAGTGCCGAGGCCGTAGATGCACGACACGGACGCCACCACGACCACGTCCCGGCGCGACAGCAGGCTCGACGTCGCGGAGTGGCGCAGTCGCTCGACGTCGTCGTTGATCGACGAGTCCTTCTCGATGTAGGTGTCGGTCTGCGCGATGTACGCCTCGGGCTGGTAGTAGTCGTAGTACGAGACGAAGTACTCGACGGAGTTGTTGGGCAGCATGTCGCGCAGTTCGTTGGCCAACTGCGCGGCGAGCGTCTTGTTGGGCGCCATCACCAGGGTGGGCCGCTGCACCTTCTCGATCAGCCACGCCGTGGTCGCGGACTTACCCGTACCGGTGGCGCCGAGCAGGACCACGTCCTTCTCGCCGGCGTTGATGCGGCGTTCCAGATCGGCGATCGCGGTGGGCTGGTCACCGGCCGGCTTGTGGTCGCTGACGACCTCGAACCGCGTTTCCGACCGCTCGATCTCCCCGATGGGACGGAACTCGGAATGTGCCACCACGGGGTGCTCGGATGCAAACGCCATGCAACCAGGGTAGGCGCAGGTACCGACAAACTCCCCGACGATCTCCGTCAGCTGAAAAACCCGGTAGGTTCCCCACCATGGCAGGCGCGAGTCACGACATCCACCCACCGAAGGTCGAGTACTTCGACCTACGGGATCACACCAACACCGACCCCAAGGGTTTCGTCCGCCACGTCGATCACTACCGCGTCGAACCGTGGGGGCTGTATATGGCGCGCACCTCCGACCACCGGCAGTTCCACTACCTGGAGTCGTGGCTGCTCCCCGACCTCGGTCTGCGCGCGTCGATCTTCCACTACCACCCCTACCACCAGCGCGATCAGGACCATTACGTCGACATCGGCACCTTCACCCGGGGTGACGACGTGTGGAAGTCGGAGGACCACTACCTGGACCTGGTCGTCCGCACCGGCCGCGACACCGAACTCCTCGACGTCGACGAACTGATGGAGGCGCACAGCACCGGACTGCTCGATACACCGACCGTCGAGCGGGCGATCCTCACCGCCACCACGGCGATCGACGGGATCGCCGCGCACGGCCACGACCTCGGCCGCTGGCTGGCCTCGATCGACATGCCGATCGACTGGCGGTGACCTACACGCTCCAGCCGGTCCGCTCGGCCCATTCCCACGCCCGGTGATAGGCGCGGTCGAACCACGGAGACTTCGCGTCGACATAGGCGGTGATCGCGTCCCGGTAGTCCGTGTGGCCGGCCGCCTTTTCCGCCGCACCTTCCTTGACCGCGAGGTACTCGGTGCGGGCGTCGGTGTCGGCGCGGAGCCAGTCGCGGAACACGAGCGCGAACTGCTGCCCGGGCCACCCGTCGACCCGAACGTGGACGTTGACGGGCCGTCCCGGGTCGGCACCGCCGTGGATTCGCTTGCCCCACAGCGCCGGGTCGGTCTCCCCGCCCTGGTACGACGGCTTCGGGTCATCGGCGGTGATGTGCTCGATGCGGGGGAGCCCGGCGTCGGCGAGTGATTCGGCGAGGTCGTCCGCGATCTCGAGGTTCGCGACGGTCACCTGGACGTCGATGACGTCCTTGGCGGGCAATCCCTCGACGGCCGTCGACCCGATGTGGTCGATCCGGATGGCGCGGTCGCCGCACACCAGTGTCAGTCGAGCGATCAGCCGGTGCGCCTGCGCCTGCCACTGCGGATTCGGCGGGGCGAGTTCGGGCAGGACACGCACGACGGTCCGCGTGCGGATGTTGGACTCGAAGGGCACGAGACGCTCCGACCACAGTGCCCGGATGTCCGGCTCGAGCGCGCCCGGGGCGCCGCTGTTGTCGAGCCAGACGTCGGCCGCCGCCCGCCGCTGATCGTCGTCGGCCTGGGCTGCGATCCGCGCCCGCGCATCGGTCTCGGGCATCCCCCGCGATCCGACGAGCCGCTGCACCCGCTCCTCCGCATCGACGAACACGACGACGACCAGGTGGAACGCGGCGCCCATTCCGCCCTCGACCAGCAACGGAATGTCCTGAACGAGGATCGCGTCCGTTGGCGCCGATTCAATGGTCTCGGTGGTGCGCGCCCCGACGAGCGGGTGGACGATCGCATTCAGCGCGAGCCGCGATTCGTCGTCGGCGAAGGCGCGGGCAGCCAGAGCGGGCCGGTCGAGCGCGCCGTCCTCCGTCAGGATCTCCTCGCCGAACCGATCGACGAGAGCCGCGAGGCCGGGCGTTCCGGGTTCGACGACCTCCCTCGCGATCAGATCGGCGTCGACGATCACGGCCCCGAGTTCGGCGAGGACCTTCGACACGGTGGACTTACCGGCTCCTATGCCTCCAGTGAGGCCGATTCTCAACACGCCTCCCAGTGTTGCACCCGCCGCGGAACGAGTACGCACGTCCCTCGCCGATCTCCACCCACTTCCCTCTCTGCAGACTCACCTGCCCCAAATACCACAGATGTCCGACACGGTCGGTTATGTTCTAGCGAACGCACCCGACCTGCACCTTCTCGAAGAAGAGGAACGCCATGCGCGATCACCGCAACCAGTTCGGTCGGCACCGCCTCGGCATTCCGGGCGGGGTGCATTGCATCGAGATCCCCGAGGTGGCCTCCGCGCTCGCCGACCATCGCCGGACGTGGCTCACGGCACTCATCAGCCACGGCAGGCACAGCTTCGCAACGATGCGCAAGCGTGCCGAGGTGCAGTCGTCGTCCGGTTACTGGATTCCCGCCACCGCGAACTGAGCACCCGCCTCACCCGACACCACTGTGGCCCGACCTCCGAAGAGGTTGGGCCACAGTCATGTTCGACATGCCCCGGCAACGACGAGACCCCGCCCCTGCAAGGCAGGAGCGGGGTCTTCGGCTTTGCCTGACGAGTCAGGCGGACTTGCTAGGCGTTGCCCGACAGCTTCTCGCGCAGAGCGGCGAGCTGTGCGTCGCTGGCGAGCGATCCGCCCGCAGACTCGGACGACGAGGAGCTGGACGGCGCAGCGGCGTCGGCCTCGCCGGCACCCGACTCGGAGGAGTAGCCGGCAGCAGCGGTGGCAGCCTCGGCGGCCTCGTCTGCAGCGGTCTTCTCCATCTGAGCGGTGTGCATCTTGTGACGACGCTCAGCCTCGGCGTAGCGGTTCTCCCACTCTTCACGCTGCTTGTCGAAGCCCTCGAGCCATTCGTTGGTCTCGGGATCGAAGCCCTCGGGGAAGATGTAGTTGCCCTGCTCGTCGTAGCTGTCCGCCATGCCGTACTTGGACGGATCGAACTCGGCGTTGTAGTCCTCGTTGGCCTGCTTCAGCGACAGCGAGATACGACGACGCTCGAGGTCGATGTCGATGACCTTGACGAGTGCATCGTCGTTGACGCCGACAACCTGGTCCGGGACCTCCACGTGGCGCTCGGCCAGCTCGGAGATGTGGACGAGGCCTTCGATTCCCTCTTCGACGCGCACGAAGGCACCGAACGGAACCAGCTTCGTGACCTTGCCGGGCACGATCTGGCCGATAGCGTGCGTGCGGGCGAACTGGCGCCACGGGTCTTCCTGGGTGGCCTTGAGCGACAGGGAGACGCGCTCGCGGTCCAGGTCGACGTCGAGAACCTCGACGGTGACCTCGGTGCCGACCTCGACAACCTCGGACGGGTGGTCGATGTGCTTCCAGGACAGCTCGGAAACGTGCACCAGGCCGTCGACGCCACCCAGGTCCACGAAGGCACCGAAGTTGACGATGGAGGACACGACGCCCTTGCGGACCTGGCCCTTCTGGAGCTGGTGCAGGAACTCGCTGCGAACCTCGGACTGCGTCTGCTCGAGCCATGCACGGCGCGAGAGGACGACGTTGTTGCGGTTCTTGTCGAGCTCGATGATCTTGGCCTCGATCTCCTTGCCGACGTACGGCTGCAGATCGCGGACACGGCGCATCTCGACGAGCGAAGCGGGGAGGAAGCCACGCAGGCCGATGTCGAGGATCAGGCCGCCCTTGACGACCTCGATGACGGTGCCCTTGACGGCCTCGTCCTTCTCCTTGAGCTCCTCGATGGTGCCCCAGGCGCGCTCGTACTGAGCGCGCTTCTTCGACAGGATCAGTCGGCCTTCCTTGTCCTCCTTGGTGAGGACGAGAGCTTCGACCTCATCGCCCACGGAGACGACCTCGTTGGGGTCGACGTCGTGCTTGATGGAGAGCTCACGGGAAGGGATGACGCCTTCGGTCTTGTAACCGATGTCGAGCAGGACCTCGTCACGATCGACCTTGACGATGGTGCCTTCGACGATGTCGCCATCGTTGAAGTACTTGATCGTTGCGTCGATGGCGGCGAGGAAGTCCTCGGCGGAGCCGATGTCGTTTACGGCTACCTGCGGCGAGGTCACGGTGGTGGAGGGCATATGTTGAGTTGCTCCGGACGGGTTGTGGTCGGTTGATGGTGTTTTGTCGGACAAGCGACCTGAATCGACGAAGCATTTCGCCGAATCAGATCACCGCAAGCGCAGTGAACGACACCCGACTGGAACCGAACAAACTCGAACTGAACCGAATCCGATGCCGCACACATAGACACTCGCGTGCAATAGGCTACGCGCCCCGGGGCAAGCTGGGCAAACCCGGGCACGTTCCCACGCTCTACTCTGTTGCCCATGCCCGATCCTCGCCCGTCCGATTCTCCTCTCTCCCCCGAAGACGACCGTCACGGCACCGCCAACAGTGTCCTCGGAACGTCCGGGGTGAGCCGCGTCCGCGTCGATTCCGAGTCCAGCGAACGCGCGAGCCGTGCCTGGTGGGACGCCGATGCGGACGACTACCACCGCACCCACGGCGAGTTCCTCGGCGTGGACTCGTCCGAGGGTGAGTTCGTCTGGTGTCCGGAGGGAGTCCACGAGGGCGACTACCACCTTCTCGGTGACGTGGCGGGCAAGGACGTCCTCGAGGTGGGCTGCGGTTCCGCGCCCTGCGCGCGGTGGCTCGCCGGCCGGGGCGCCCGGGCGGTCGGGCTCGATCTGTCCATGTCGATGCTGACCCGCGGGGTCGAGGCCATGCAGGCGGGCGGCGCGACCGTGCCGCTCGTTCATGCGGGAGCCGAACACCTCCCCTTTGCCGACGCGAGCTTCGACATCGCATGTTCGGCCTTTGGAGCAGTTCCGTTCGTGGCGGACTCACAGCAGGTGATGTGTGAGGTCGCCCGGGTTCTTCGTCCGGGCGGGCTGTGGGTGTTCGCCGTCAACCATCCGATCCGCTGGATCTTCCCGGACGATCCGGGCCCGCGCGGGCTCACCGCGTCGCTCCCCTACTTCGACCGCACGCCCTACGTGGAGATCGACGGCGACGGCGTCCCCACCTACGTCGAGCACCACCGGACCATCGGCGACCGGGTGCGCGAGATCGTGGCGGCAGGCCTGGAGGTGCGCGACATCATCGAGCCGGAGTGGCCCGAGTGGCTCGACCGCGAATGGGGGCAGTGGAGCCCGCTGCGGGGGCAGATCTTCCCCGGCACCGCCATCTTCAGCTGCCGCAAACCCGTGAGTACTTGTTAACCGCCCGCGGTTGACAAGTACTCACGGGGCCGGAGGCCATTACAGCAGCTTCGACAAGAACAACTTGGTGCGGTCGTGTTGCGGATTGGCGAGCAGCTCGCGGGGGTTGCCCGATTCCACGACGACGCCGGCGTCCATGAAGACGAGCTGGTCGGCCACCTCGCGTGCGAAGCCCATCTCATGCGTGACGACGACCATCGTCATTCCGCCTGCCGCGAGATCCTTCATCACGGTCAGCACCTCCCCGACCAGCTCCGGGTCGAGGGCGGACGTCGGCTCGTCGAACAGCATCAGCTTGGGGTCCATCGCCAGCGCACGGGCGATCGCGACGCGCTGCTGCTGACCACCCGACAGCTGCGCCGGGTACGCGTCCGCCTTCTCGCTCAGACCCACCTGCTCGAGAAGATCCCGTCCCCGCTCGAGCGCCTTCTTCTTGCTCAGCCTCTTCACCTGAATGGGCGCCTCGATGATGTTTTCGAGTGCCGTCCGGTGCGGGAAGAGGTTGAAGTGCTGGAAGACCATCCCGATGTCGCGGCGCTGCTTCGCGGCAGCCCTGGGGTGGAGTTCGTAGAGCTTTCCGCCCCGCTCGGAGTACCCGACGATCTCACCGTCGACGTACAGCCGCCCTGCGTTGACCTGCTCGAGGTGGTTGATGCACCGCAGGAACGTCGACTTCCCCGAGCCCGACGGCCCGACCAGGCACAGGACCTGGCCGGAGTCGATCTCCAGCGACACGCCCTTGAGTACCTTCAGCGCCCCGAAGTTCTTGCAGACCCGCTCCGCCTTGACCATCGGCGTCATCGTCGTTCCCCTCCGGGTGTGTCGGGCAAGGTCTCGGGCCCGGGTTCGATCACCAGCGGTTTGCCCTGCGCGTCGGCGAGCGCCTGCAGTTGCCGCGGGGTGAGTTTGCGGGACGCGCCCTTCGAGTAATACCGCTCCAGGTAGAACTGGCCGATCATGAGCAGGCTGGTGATGGCGAGGTACCAGGTGGCGGCCACCATCAGCAGCGGGATGGGCTGGAAGTTCGCACCCGAGATGTCTCTGGCACGTCCGTACAACTCCAGGCTGTACGGCACCGCGGTGACCAGCGAGGTCGTCTTCAGCATGCTGATCAGCTCGTTGCCCGTGGGCGGGATGATCACTCGCATGGCCTGCGGCAAGATCGTGCGCCGCATCGTCTGCGACCACGTCATACCGAGCGCCACCGACGCCTCGGTCTGCCCCTCGGCGACCGAGTTCACGCCGGCACGGACGATCTCGGCCATGTACGCGGCCTCGTTGAGTCCCAGCCCGATCACCGCGAACAGGAACGCCGCGTTGATTCCCTGCAGGTCGATGTGCACGAACTGGTGGATGAACGGGATTCCCAGATCCAGCTGCTTGTAGATGGACGGGAACAGTCCCCAGAACACCAACTGCACGTAGACCGGGGTCCCGCGGAAGATCCACAGGTAACCCCACGACGCCGCCTTCAGCACCGGGTTCGGCGACAGCCGCATGACGGCGAGGACGACACCCAGGATGATCGCGATCGCCATCGACAGGATCGTCAGCTGGATGGTGTTCCACGCCGCGGCCGAGATCCGTGCGTCGAACAGATAGCGGGCGTAGATGTCCCAGCGGTACGCCTCGTTGGTACGCGCACCGTTGACGAACAGCGCCAGCAGCAGACCGACGACGATCGCGGCGATCCAGCGGCCGGGACGCCGCAGCGGGATCGCCTTGATCGGTTCCGGTTCCTGCCCCGTCTCGGTGCCGGACCGGTCCGGAGCCTTCTCCACGTCAGACACTCGTCAACCGCTCAGCTCGTGGCGCCGTTGATCTGGGACGTGGTGATGACGCCCGCCTCGACGCCCCAGTTCTCCGCGATCGTCCGGTAGGTGCCGTCGTCGATGAGGTGCTGCAACGCCTGCTGGAGGGTCTGCGCGAGCGGCGAACCCTTCGCGACGGGCCAGCCGTACGGCGCGGCGTCGAAGACCTCGCCCGCGGCCTCGATCTTGCCGTCGCTCTGCTTGATCGCGTACGCGGTGACGGGCGAATCGGCGGACATCGCATCGACCTTGCCGAGGGCGACGGCGTTGGCGGCGTCGTCCTGGCTGTCGAACTTCACGATCTCGATGGGCGGCTTACCTGCCGCGACGCACGCCGCGCTCTTGGCGGGCACCTCCTCGAGATCCTCGATGGTGGTGGTCTGCACGCCGACCCGCAGGCCGCACGCGTTGGTGGGGTCGACGGACTTACCGGCGGGCTGCGCCCACTGCACTCCGGCGCTGAAGTAGGTGGTGAAGTCGACCGACTGCTCGCGTTCCTTGGTGTCCGTGAACGACGACATACCCATGTCGTAGCTGCCCGCCTGGATCGACGGGATGATCTTGTCGAAGTCCGCCTCGGTGTACTGCGGTGTCACGCCGAGCACCTTGCCCACGGCATCCACGAGGTCGACGTCGAAGCCGACTATCTTGCCGCTCGGATCCTTGAACTCGTTGGGCGAGTACGGAATATTGACACCGACGACGATCTTGCCGGACGAGGCGATCTTCTCGGGCAGTGTCGCCGCGATGGCATCCACCTTGTCGACTTCCACGGCGACGGTCTCTTCTCCGGAAGGCGTACCACCGCCCTCGGTGTTGCTGGCGCATCCGGCGAGCAGCAGAGCGCTGCCACCCGCCAGTGCACAGATGGTGCGGGCCACTCGGCCTCGCGCGAAGACAGATCGACCAGACACTGGCATGTCCTCCAAGGAAATCGTGGTACAGCGAGCGAGCTACGGCGACGGAGAACTCTCGAACTCCGAATAGTCGAACGGTAGGTTACGGCACCCGCATCTGCGGACGTCGTTACCGAACATTAACGGCCTGTCCCGGCCCGTGGCGGCGGTTTCAGCGACGGAGTGTCCGCGCGAGGACCGTCTCGGTGAATTCACTGGTCGACGCGAGTCCACCCAGGTCAGCCGTGGCGACTCCGGATGCGATCGTCGCACGGACCGCGTCGCGGATCCGGTGGGCAGCGCCGCCCAGATGCCGGTCCGCACGGCGGTCGCCGAGCCACTCCAGCATCATCGCGGCCGACAGCATCAGCGCCGTGGGATTGGCCCGGTTGCGTCCCGCTATGTCGGGGGCGGCTCCGTGCGCCGCCTGCGCCATCACCTTGGTCTCGGAAATGTTGATCGACGGGGCCGTGCCGAGTGACCCGGACAACTCACCCGTCAGGTCCGACAGGATGTCGCCGAACATGTTCTCTGTCACCACGACATCGAAGTCGCGTCCCCTGCGAACGAGATGCGCGGTCATGGCGTCGACGTGCTCGTCGTCGATCCGCACGTCCGGGTAGTCGCTCTCCCCCACCTCCCGGCAGACGTCGCGGAACAGTCCGGTCGTCATCGACAGGACGTTGGCCTTGTGCACGATCGTGACGTGGCGGCCGCGCGTGCGCGCCAGCGCGAATGCGGTGTGCGCGATGCGCTCACACGCCCTCCTCGTCACGACGCCGACCGCCAGGGCCACGTCGGGCGTCGGCATGAACTCGCCGCTGCCGGCGAACATGTTCCGGTCCGCGTACAACCCTTCGGTGTTCTCCCGGACGATCACCAGGTCCATGTCCGGAACCGTCGAGGCGACGCCCTCGAGCGAGCGCGCGGGGCGGATGTTTGCAAAGAGGTCGAATTTCTTGCGCACCACCCCGCCGGGGGTCAGCCGGCCGCGGAACGGTTCCGGGTAGGCGGCGCTGTCGTGCGGGCCCAGGATCCAGGCGTCGAGTTCGTCCAGCGCGGAGAGCGTGGAATCGGGAATCGGCGTTCCGTGCGACTCGATGGCGCCCAGGCCGAGGGGCAGTTCCACCCAGTCGACGTCGCCGCCTCCCGCCGCAGTCAACGCGGCCGACACCACCCGCTGGGTTGCCGGAACGATCTCGTGACCGATGCCGTCGCCGAGGAGCACCCCGATCCGGGTATCGGAAATGTTTGCCGTAGCACCGCTCATGAGGCCATCATTGCCTACCATGGTCCAGTCGGTGGAACTGCTGTTCGACGAAGCGACCGACGTTGCCGTGCGCGCGGAGTGGCAACGCCTGTGGGATGCCGGGATGCCCAGCCGCACTCGCGTTCGCGCCGAATCGAATAGGCCCCACATCACCCTGTTCGTGGCGCGCCACATCCCGCCCGAGATCGACGAATTGCTGGGCCGCCGGATCGCGACGCCGTCGTTCCACATCCGGCTGGGCGGGCTCGTGATGTTCGGCGGCAGGCACGTCACGCTGTCCCGTTTGGTGGTGCCGTCGAAGGCCCTGCTGGCCCTGCACCACAGCGTGTTCGATCTCGCGGCGCATGCCACGGAAATCACGCCGCACATCCGCCCGGGCGAGTGGACGCCGCACGTGACTCTCGCGCGGCGACTGCCGGCCGATCAGATCGCGGAGGCTGCGCGCTTGCTCGACGGTGGCGACATCATCGGCCGCGCGTCGGTGGTGCGCCGGTGGGACGGGGACGCCAAACGCGAGTGGGTGGTCACGGCGCCGCCGTGATCACGGTGCATCCGCGGCGACCGTCTGGGCGGCCTTGCGCGAAGACCGTTGAGTGACGACGATTCCCGCGATCACCGCGAGTGCCCCGACGGGCTGGTTCCAGGAGATGTGCTCGTCGAGTGCGACCGCGCCGAGCACGACGCCGACCACCGGGGTCAGGTAGGTGACGGTGGAGGCCGCGGTGGGCCCCCAGCCGCGCACCACGTTCGTGTTCCACACGAACGCCAGCCCGGTGCCGAACGCCCCGAGCCCGACCATCGACGCGACGATCGCGGGGGTCAGGTGCATCGGCGTGCTCGCGACCCACGGGGTGACGACGACCATCGCGGCAGCGGCGATCGACACCTGCATGAACGCGATGGTGGGTGTGCCGACGCCCCGCGGAAGGATGAACCGTCTCAGGTAGACCAGTGCCACACCGTACGACGCGGTGGCGCCGAGGCACGCGAGCTGGGCGGGAACGCTACCGATGATCCCCGCCTGCCACGGCGCCAGCACCACGACCACCCCCGTGAAACCGAGCAGGAGGCCGAACAGCTTTGCGTCCGTGAGCTTCTCCCCCGGCAGGAACGCCAGGGCCACCGACATCGTCATGAGCGGTGTGGTCGCGTTGTAGATGCTGGCCAGGCCCGAACTGATGCTCTGCTCGGCCCAGCTGAACAGCAACCACGGCACCACACACTGGGCGACCGCCAGTACCGACAGGTGCGCCCACGTCGCCGCTTCGCGCGGCAACCGTGTCCGGGTGAGTCCGAGGACGGCACCGAGGGTCACCGCCCCGAACACGAGTCGCCACAGCACGACCTGCGTGAAGGACAGGCCCTCGAGCCCGACCTTGATGAAGAGGAAACTTGCGCCCCAGGCGAGCGCCGTGCCCGCGTACTGGACCGCCAGATTCCCTCTCAAAAGCGGAAGTCCCCGTGCTGGATGACTTCGTTGTGCGTGTCGGGCGTGCGGCCGGCGAGCGCCAGCGCGTCGAGCGCCAGGAACACGAGGAGTACCACGACCAGGATTGTCATGTCTTCAGCCTCGTATCATCAGCCTACGAGGAAAAGTGGCAGAAACGACATTGATGATCGTATTTCTGCCATACTCGGGTGGTGCTGAAAAAAGTCGTCGTACCGCTCATGCCGCTCACCGAGGCGTTCGAGCTCGGAGTCGCCTGCGAGGTGTTCGGATTCGACCGATCCGACGACGGACTTCCCACCTACGAATTCTCCCTCGTCGCCGGCTCACGGGAACCCATCCGCACCCGATTCGGATACGGCATCGACGTCCCGTACGACCTCGACCGGCTCGACGACGCCGACCTCATCGTCGTTCCCGCGGGCGGAACCTACGCCGAGGCGGACGGCACCTTCGTCTGCGCGAAGGACCCCGATCCGTGCATGGACCCCCTCCTCGACAAACTGCGGGCCGCGGTGGACCGGGGCGCCAAGGTTGCCAGCCTGTGCAGCGGCGCCTTCGTGCTCGGTGCGGCCGGACTGCTGGACGGGCGCAAATGCACCACCCACTGGCGGCACGCCCAGCGGCTCGCCGACCTCCACCCGGCGGCCACGGTCGACCCGAACGTCCTGTACGTCGACGACGATCCCGTCCTGACCAGCGCGGGCACCGCCGCGGGTATCGACCTGTGCCTGCACATCGTGCGCAAGGAACAGGGCAGCCGGGTGGCCAACGGGATCGCGCGGCGCATGGTGGTCCCGCCGCACCGGGACGGCGGTCAGGCGCAGTACGTGGCGATGCCGCTGCCGTCGACGACGATCGACACGCTCGGACCGCTGCTCGACTGGATGACCGAGCACCTCGCCCTCGACCTGTCGGTGACCGCGGTGGCGGCCAAGGCCAACATGTCTCCCCGCACGTTCGCGCGGCGGTTCCAGGCCGAGACCGGGACCACCCCCGCCCGATGGCTCAGCGATCAGCGGGTGCTGGCCGCGCAGCACCTCCTGGAGAACTCGGACCTCTCGGTGGACGTGATCGCCGAACGGGTCGGCTTCGGCGGCGGCCCCGTCCTGAGGCAGCATTTCCTGCGGCTGCGCCACACCACCCCGCAGGCGTACCGCCGCACGTTCCGGGACACGGAGCGCACCGGCTGACGACGCCGCAGGGAAGAATCGACGGCGGCGCGGCGTTGCACACGCAGAGCAGTCATCGAACGAAAGGACCCTCGTGGCCACCAAGACTCTGACTCAGCAGAACTTCGACGAGACCGTGACCGGCAACGACGTCGTTCTGGTCGACTTCTGGGCATCGTGGTGCGGACCGTGCCGCTCCTTCGCGCCCACCTTCGAGGCCTCGTCGGAGCAGCACCCGGACGTCGTGCACGCCAAGGTCGACACCGAGGCGGAACAGGGCATCGCCGCCGCCGCGAACATCCGGTCGATCCCGACCATCATGGCGTTCCGTGAGGGTGTGCTGGTGTTCAGCCAGCCGGGTGCGCTGCCGCCTGCGGCGCTCGAGGATCTTCTCACGCAGGTCAAGGCCCTCGACATGGACGAGGTGCGCAAGCAGATCGCCGAGCAGGCGCCGGCCGAATAGGGCGGAGGACCGCCGCCGCCTAGTGTGCGGCGGCGTCCCAACTGCGACCGGTGCCGACGGACACGTCCAGCGGCACCGACAGCTCGATGGCCGAGGACATCTTGTCGCGGACCAGCTGTTCGACCTGTTCCCGTTCCGAGTCGACGACCTCGAGCACGAGTTCGTCGTGGACCTGCAGCAGCATCCGCGACCTCAGACCCGCCTCGCGCAGCGAACGCTGCACGTTGATCATCGCGACCTTGATGATGTCGGCGGCCGTGCCCTGGATGGGGGCGTTGAGCGCGGCGCGCTCGGCGACCTCCCGCCGCTGGCGGTTGTCGCTCGTGAGGTCGGGAAGGTAGCGGCGACGCCCGTACAGCGTGGACGTGTAGCCGTCCTTGCGGGCCTGTTCCACGACCTCGTGCAGGTAATCGCGTACCCCGCCGAACCGGGCGAAGTACGCCTCCATCTGTGATTTGGCCTCTTCGGTCGAGATCTTGAGCTGGGCGGCCAGACCGAACGCGCTCAGCCCGTACGCCAGCCCGTAGGACATCGCCTTCACGCGGCGGCGCAGCTCCGGCGTGACCTCCTCGATCGGCACGCCGAAGGCACGCGCGCCGACGAAGCTGTGCAGGTCTTCTCCGGTGTTGAACGCCTCGATCAGTCCCTCGTCACCGGAAACGTGGGCCATGATCCGCATCTCGATCTGGCTGTAGTCGGCCGTGAGCAGCGTGTCGTAGCCCTCGCCGACGACGAAACCGTCCCGGATCTGACGGCCCGCGTCGGTGCGCACCGGGATGTTCTGGAGGTTGGGCTCGGTCGACGACAACCGGCCGGTGGCCGCGACGGTCTGGTTGAACGTCGTGTGGATCCGCCCGTCCTCGGCGACCGTCTTCAGCAGGCCGTCGACGGTCACCTTCAGCCGCGTCGCGTCGCGGTGCGCGAGCAGGTGCTCGAGGAACGGGTGCGACGTCTTCTCGAACAGGTTCTGCAACGCCTCGGCGTCCGTGGTGTACCCGGTCTTCGTCTTCTTCGTCTTGGGCATCTCCAGCTCGTCGAACAGCACGACCTGCAGCTGCTTGGGTGACCCGAGGTTGATCTGCTTGCCGATGACCCCGTAGGCCGCCTCCGCCGCCTCGGAGACCTCGGCCGCGAAACGGCTCTGCAGGTCGTGCAGGTGGGTGCCGTCGACGGCGATACCGGACGCCTCGATGACGGCCAGCACCTCCAGCAGCGGCAACTCCATCTCGGACAGCAGAGCCGTCGATTCGATGTTTTCGAGTTCGGTGTCGAGCGCGGCCGCGAGGTCGAGGACGGCGCGGGCGCTGAGAATTTCGGTCTCGGCGGCTTCCGCGTCGACCTGGTCGGCGTCGTCGAGCAGCGACAGCTGCTCCTGGCCGGTCTCCTCCACCCGCAGCTCCCTGCGCAGGTACCGCAGCGACAGGTCGTCGAGGTTGAACGTCCGCTGTCCGGGGCGCACCAGGTAGGCCGCCAGCGCGGTGTCGCTGGTGAGACCGCCGAGCACCCAGCCGCGTCCGCGCAGCGCGTGCATCGCCCACTTGGCCTCGTGCAGGGCCTTCGGCTGACCCGCGTCCGCGAGCCAGTTGCCGAGCGCCTTCTCGTCCTCCGGGGTGGCGGACGCGGTGGCGATGTAGGCGCCCTCGCCGTCTGCGGCCGCGATGGCGATCGCCGTCACGTCACCGCCGTACGGGGTGCGGGTGCCGACCACCGACACGCCGGATCGCTCGCCCGTCGACGCGTGCGCCGACAGCCAGTCCGCGACCGCTCCGGGATCGAGCGCGCCCCCGCGCACCTCGAAGCCCTCCTCCGCCTCCGCTTCGACAGGGGCCAACGTCGCGAACAGCCGGTCGCGCAGCACCTTGAACTCGAGATCGTCGAACAGCGCGTGGATCTTCTCCCGATCCCACTGCGCGAGCATCAGCTGGTCCGGGGTGTACGGCAGCGGGACGTCGCGCACCATCTCGGTCAGTTCCCGGTTGAGCAGAACGTTCGGGAGGTTCTCCCGCAGCGCGTCACCGACCTTGCCGCGGACCTTGTCGACGTTGTCGACCAGGCCGACGAGATCGCCGTACTCCTTTATCCACTTGGTGGCGGTCTTCTCCCCCACACCCGGGATGCCCGGCAGGTTGTCGCTCGGGTCGCCGCGCAATGCCGCGAAGTCGGGGTACTGCGCAGGTGTGAGCCCGTACTTCTCCTCGACGGCCGCCGGCGTGAACCGGGTGAGGTCCGAGACGCCCTTCTTCGGGTAGAGCACCGTCACCCCGTCGGTGACCAGCTGGAGCGAGTCCCGGTCGCCGGTCACCACGAGGACGCGGTACCCGAGCGCCTCGGCCTGGGTGGTGAGCGTGGCGATGATGTCGTCGGCCTCGAAGCCTTCCTCGGCCATCACCGGGATGCCGAGGGCCCCGAGGACGTCCTTGGTGATCTCGACCTGCCCCTTGAACTCGTCCGGAGTCTTGCTGCGATTGGCCTTGTACTCGGGGAACTTCTCGGCCCGGAACGTCTGCCTGGACACGTCGAACGCCGCCGCCACGTGGCTGGGCTGTTCGTCGCGCAGCAGGTTGATCAACATCGACGTGAACCCGTAGACGGCGTTGGTGACCTGACCGCTGTGCGTCTTGAAGTTCTCGGCGGGCAGGGCGTAGAACGCACGGAAGGCCAGCGAATGGCCGTCGAGCAGCATCAGGGTGGGGCGATCGTCGGACGACGCGGCTGCGCCGGACGCGGGGGACGTGGTGGACCGGGGGGTGGTTGCAGGGCTCACGGTTGCCCAGTCTAGGGAGCGGATCCGACACCGATCAGCCGGATGGTTCGATACCCAACCGAAACGTGCCGGAAATCCGAGAACCCCATTTCGCGCGACCGGAGCCGTTAGAGTCCGGAAATTGCGGCACGGACGGTAGTCGAGTCCGTCGCAGCACGTTCCTGACCGATCTACACGTCCCCGGAGGACCTGCGTGGCCCCAACCGTGAGGAAGCGACTCGCAGCAGTGAGTACGCGACCGAAATCCGCGAGGAAACGCACGAGGCGAGGGTCGGTCACCCGGCAACTCGGCCGTGCGTTCGTCCTCGTCCTGCTCGGCCTCGTCGCGGCGATCGCTTTCGGCGGTCCCGCGGCGGCGCAGGAACCCACCCCGCCGCCCCCACCGCCCGCGACGAGCGGGCAACCGGCGCCCCCGGAGAACGCGGTGCGGGTCAGCGGCAATCTGAACAACGCCGGCGAACGGCTCGCCGACGTCGAGGTGCGCGCTCTCGATTCGTCGGGCAACGAGGTGGCGAAGGCGACGTCGGAGTCGAACGGCCGCTGGGAAGTCCAGGTCGCGCCCGGCACGTACACGTTCGAGATCGTGGCGGACTCGCTTCCCGACGACGTCAGCGTGCAGGGCACCGTGCAGCGGGAAGTGGTGGCCGGTCGCACCAACACGGTGATCTTCTCGTTCGGCGAGGCCCGCACCGGTTCCGCGGTCCCGTTCTACGAGAAGCTGATTCGCCAGACTATCGACGGACTCCGGTTCGGCCTCGTCATCGCCATCGCCGGTGTCGGGCTGAGCCTGATCTACGGCACCACCGGCCTGACGAACTTCGCGCACGGCGAACTCGTCACCCTCGGCGCGGTCGCGGCGTGGGTGATCAACGTGACGTTCGGTGTGCAGCTGATCCCGGCCACGATCCTCGCGGTCTTCGTGGGAATCCTGATAGGTCTGCTGAACAACGCCGCGATCTGGAAACCGCTGCGAAAACGCAAGACCGGCCTGATAGCGCAGCTGGTGGTGTCGATCGGACTCGCGATCTCCCTGCGCTACCTGATCCTGATCTTCTTCTCCGATCGCGCGGAGCCGTTCGTCGACTACCAGGCCCAGGTGGAGAGGCACTGGGGTCCGATCGCGATCACCGACGCCAACCTCGTGAGCATCGCAATCAGTCTCGTCGTTCTCGTCGGAGTGGCCCTGCTGCTGCAGAAGACGCGCATCGGCAAGGCCATGCGCGCGGTGTCCGACAACCGCGACCTGGCCGCGTCCTCCGGCATCGACGTCGAACGCGTGATCCGCTTCGTGTGGGGTCTCGGAGGCGGTCTCGCCGCGCTCGGCGGCGTCCTGTTCGGCATCTCCGAACTCGGCGGCCGCGTGCAGTGGGAAATGGGCTTCAAACTCCTGCTGCTGATGTTCGCCGGCATCACGCTCGGTGGACTCGGCACCGCCTACGGCGCACTGCTCGGCTGTGTGATCGTCGGTCTGCTCGTCCAGCTGTCGACGCTGGTGATCAACCCCGACCTCAAGTACATCGGAGGACTGCTCATCTTGATCGTCATCCTGGTCGTCCGGCCTCAGGGCATTCTCGGCAGCCGGCAAAGGATCGGGTGAGGGCATGGACATCACAGGAGCACTCCAGGTCTCGCTCGCCCAGCTGATCGGCCCGTCCGCGATCTTCTACGCGCTGCTCGCGATCGGCCTCAATCTGCACTTCGGCTACGCCGGACTGCTGAACTTCGGTCAGATCGGTTTCGCACTCCTCGGCGGCTACGGCGTCGGGATCATGACCGTCACCTACGAGCAGCCACTGTGGGTCGGCATCCTCGTCGGTCTCGCCGCGGCCGGCCTCTTGGCCGTCGTCCTCGGTATCCCGACGCTGCGGTTGCGGGCCGACTACCTCGCCATCGTCACGATCGCCGCGTCCGAAATCCTGCGGCTGATATTCCGCTCCACCGCTTCGGATTCGATCACCGGATCCACCAACGGCCTGTTCGGCTTCGCGGACCCGTTCACGACGCTCAGCCCGTTCGACTCGGGTAAGCAGTACAACTTCCTCGGCGTGAAGTTCTACGGCGACGACCTCTGGTCGATGGTCGTCGGATGGACGCTCGTCCTGGTGCTGTGCGGGTTCGTGTACCTCCTGACGCACAGTCCGTGGGGCCGCGTCCTCAAGGCCGTCCGCGAAGACGAGGACGCCGCACGCGCGCTCGGCAAGAACGTCTTCGTCTACAAGATGCAGGCGCTGGTCCTCGGCGGCATGATCGGCGGACTCGGCGGCGTGTTCAACGCACTGCAGACCAAGTCGATCAACCCCGACTTCTACTCCACCGCGCAGACGTTCTTCGCGTTCGGCGCCCTCATCCTCGGCGGCGCGGCGACGGTCTTCGGACCGGTGGTCGGGGCGATGCTGTTCTGGTTCCTGCTGGCCATCCCGGACGCCCTGTTGCGGCAGGCCATCTCCGGGCCGGAGCCGCTGCTGCCGCTGACGGAACAGCAGGTCGGGGCCATGCGGTTCGTCCTGCTCGGCATCATGATCGCGGTGCTGATGGTCTTCCGGCCACAGGGCATACTGGGCAACAAGCGGGAGGTGCAGCTCAATGCCTGACCACAGACTGCCGGATCAACTGCAGACCGACACCGTGCTCACCGCCGAGGAACGGGCCTCCATCTTCACCGACGTCCCGCACTCCCCCGGCGCACCGAAACCCGACCCGATCCTCGTGGTCGACAACGTGTCCCGGACGTTCGGCGGGCTCAAGGCCGTCGACGTGGCACATCTGGAGATTCAGCGCGGCTGCATCACCGGACTGATCGGTCCGAACGGCGCAGGCAAGACCACCCTGTTCAACCTGCTCACCGGTTTCGACCGGCCGGACAGCGGCACGTGGGCGATGGACGGCCAGTCCCTGGGCCGGATGTATCCGCACCAGGTGGCTCGCCGCGGCGTCGTCCGCACGTTCCAGCTCACCAAGGCGCTGTCGAAGCTCACGGTGCTCGACAACGTGCGGCTCGGCGCCACCGGGCAACGAGGCGAGCGGATCTTCAACACGCTTCTGCCGTGGACGTGGAAGGCGCAGGAACGGGCCGTCACCGAACGAGCCAACGAGCTGCTCGCGCGGTTCAAACTCGACACCAAGTCCGACGACCTCGCGGGCTCGCTGTCCGGCGGTCAGCGCAAGCTGCTCGAGATGGCGCGGGCGCTGATGACCGAGCCGACAGTGGTGATGCTCGACGAGCCGATGGCCGGCGTGAACCCGGCACTCACCCAGAGCCTGCTCGGCCACATCAAATCGCTTCGGGACGAAGGCATGACCGTCGTGTTCGTCGAACACGACATGGACGTCATCCGCGACATCAGCGACTGGGTGGTGGTGATGGCGCAAGGCAGTGTGATCGCCGAGTCCACACCGGAGCAGCTCTCGTCCAACAACGCGGTGGTCGACGCCTACCTGGGCAGCCACCACGATCAGGCACTCGAGTTCGACGACGAGGGAAATCCGGTGGGCGCGACGGCCGTTCTGGCCGAGGCACTCGAGAACGCCGAGGCCGAAACCCTCGAGACCGGCGGCGACCTCTCCGAACCCGACATCACCGAGCTGAGGCGTGAGAACCCATGACCGAACCGACCCCAGCGGAATTCGCGGCCACACCCGAGGAGCATGCCCGGCTCGCCGAGGGTGCCCTCGTCCGCGCGGACGGCGTGGTGGCCGGCTACATCCCCGGCGTCAACATCCTCCGCGAATGCAACTTCTTCCTGCGCGAGGGTGAGATCGTCGGCATCATCGGCCCCAACGGCGCCGGGAAGTCCACGCTCCTCAAGTCACTGTTCGGGCTGATACCGGTGCGTGAAGGATCGGTGACCCTGCGCGGTGAGGACATCACGTCGAAGCCGGCCCACGTTCTCGTGCAGAAGGGCGTCGGGTACGTCCCGCAGACGCAGAACGTCTTTCCGTCGCTCACCATCGAGGAGAATCTCGAGATGGGGATGTATCTGCGCCCCAAGCTCTTCGCGGAGCGATTCGCGTTCGTCGGCGACCTCTTCCCGCTGCTCGTCGAGCGGAAGAAGGTGAAGGCGGGCGCCCTGTCCGGCGGTGAACGGCAGATGGTCGCCATGGGCCGGGCACTGATGATGGATCCGTCCGTGCTGCTGCTCGACGAACCGTCCGCGGGACTCTCCCCGATGTTCCAGGACGAGGTGTTCATCCGCTGCAAGAGGATCAACGCGGCGGGCGTCTCGGTGATCATGGTCGAGCAGAACGCCCGCCGGTGCCTGCAGATCTGCGACCGCGGGTACGTCCTGGACCAGGGCCGCAACGCCTACACCGACTCGGGCCCCAACCTGATGCACGACCCGAAGGTGATCGAGCTGTACCTCGGGACCCTCGCGGGACGTCAGGAGAAGAAGTAGGTCCGGTAGTTCCGGACACGACTGTGGGCCAGGTTTCCCTGGCCCACAGTCCGTTTCAGGTGAGTGCGATCACCCGCCGACGACGATGTATCCGTCCGTCGTCAGCTTGTTGTCGGCACCGAACTTCAGCTTGCCGTACGAACCGATGGACGGCTCGCCTGCGGCGGTGAAGTCGAGCTTGCCGGTGATGCCGTTGTAGTCGACGTCCGTGCCGGCCTGCACGAGCGGCAGGCACTCCTGGTACGACGTGCACGGAGTGCCACCCTCGGTGACGGCGTTGATGTTCGCGGCGATGTCGCGACCGGCCGTCGACTTCGCGGCTTCCGCGGCGAGCGAGGCAACGACCACGGCGTCGTAGGATTCACCGGCGTAGTTGAAGTCGATCAACCCCGGGTTGATGCCTTTGAGGCGATCCTGGAAGGCCGGACCGACGTCGGTGAGGGGCGTGGTGCCCTGCATTCCGTCGAGCAGCGGTGGGGCCACCGACTCGCCGAGCGCGTTACCCATGTTGCCGTCCACGCCGTAGACCTTCATGCCGTCGGACGGGCCGATGCCGACCTCGTGCATACGGGTGATGATCTTCGCCGACTCCTCGAATCCGACCACCGCGACGGCGTCGGGGGCGAAGTCCTTGACCTGGTCGACCTCCGAGTTGAACGACTGCGCGTTGGGGTCGTAGATGATCTTCTGGATCTGATCCTCGGGGATGCCCGCGTCGACGAGGTTCTTCTGGATGTTGTCGGCGAGCCCGGTTCCGTACGGGTCGTTGAGGGCCAGGATGGACACGCGCTGGCCGCCGTCGTCCGAGATGAGTTGCGACACAGCCTGAGCCTGCAACACGTCGGTGGGAGCGGTGCGGAAGTACTGGCCCTTGTCCGGGTAGCAGACGAACTGGTCGGACGTGTTGGCCGGGGAGAACATCACGACGCCGGCGCTGGACACCTTGTCGATGACCTTCAGCGACACCGAGGACGACGCCGCACCGATGATCACCTGGGTGCCCGCGGCCAGTTCCCGGTCCACGGTGGTGTTCGCCGTGTCGGTGGTGGTGTCGCCCGAGTCGCCGGGAATCAGTTGGACGGGCTGGCCGAGAACCCCACCGGCCGCATTGACGTCATTGACGCCGAGCTGGGTGCCCGCCACCATCGGCGGTCCGAGGAAGGAGAGGCTTCCCGTGTCGGGAAGCAGGGTGCCGATCTTCAGCGGCGCCGTCGACGGGGCACCCGCTGCCGCCGCCTCTTCGGGCGTGCAGTCGGTGGAAACAGTGGTGGCCGAGGCAGAGCTGTCACTCCCACTCGCGGAGTCGTCGCCACTGTCCGAACTACAACCTGCCAGTGCGAGTGATGCCGCGCCGAGAACCGCGGCCGCCCGCACGAGGGTCCGTTTAGCCATCCAAACTCTCCTTAGATCACCTGAGTGCGGGCGCCACCCGAGTTGGCGTCCGCTGTGGGATCAGACGCTAGCGGTCCGGCGGCTTTCGCGATCCGTCCAGAAAGGCTCGTGACCTTACTGTGATCTGAATACGACGAGTGTTTACGCGGCCGTAGCGTGGCGAGCCTCAGGCGCCGACGAGAAGGCGCACGGAGTCGACGACCACCTGGCGTCGGCGGGCTCGGTCCGCGGGGGCCGAGGCGCCGAGTTCCGGAGTCTGCGTGTGCCAGGACATCGCGACGGACCGGACGACGGCGAGCAGTTCCACGGGCTCGAATCGGGTTGGCAGCACACCACTTCTCTGCGCTCGCTCGATGTCGGCGAGCTTCGACCGGTTGGACGCGGCCACCACCTGCAGTGGTTCACCGTCGGGCCGCTCGAGCTGGTACCAGGTGGCGAGCCGGAGCGTCGCCGGGTTGTTCTCGTACAGGTCGAACGAGCGCCCCGCGTAACCCGGGAGATCGGTGGCGTCGAACCGCACCCGCTCGGTGAAGGCCACCACGTGGGCGGCGAAGACCGCGTCGAACAGCTGCCCCTTGTCGCCGAAGTACGCGTAGATCATCGATTTGTTCGCCTTGGCGGCCAGGGCGATGCGGTCGACCCGCGCCCCGGCGATGCCGAATGACAGTTTCCCTCGGCAGGTGTTCCATGGATTTCGTCAGCACCAACCAGTCAGTTGCAAGCTGACGTGAGGGAAGACACCATGGCGAAGACGTGGCTCGTCACCGGAAGCTCACGCGGTTTCGGCAGGGAACTCGCGACAGCGATCCTCGACGCCGGCGATAATCTGGTCGCCACCGCCCGGCAGCCCGAACAGCTGACCGACGTGGTCGGCACGTACGGCGACCGGGTTCGGACGGTCGCCCTGGACGTCACGGACGCCGCGGCCGCCCGTTCCGCGTACGCTGTCGCCGTCGACGAGTTCGGGGGCCTCGACGTGGTGGTGGTGAACAACGCCGGCTACGCCAACAGCGTCCCGATCGAGGAAATGGACGACGAGGACTTCCGGCAGCAGATCGAAGCCAACTTCTTCGGCGTCGTCAACGTCACCCGCGCGGCACTGCCGATCCTGCGCGAGCAACGCAGCGGCTGCTTCGTGCAGTTCTCCTCCGTCGGAGGTCGCGTCGGTGGCACGCCGGGGCTGAGCGCGTATCAGGCAGCAAAGTTCGCCGTCGAGGGATTCTCCGAAGTCCTGGCGGCCGAGGCGAAACCGTTCGGCGTGAAGGTGCTCATCGTGGAACCCGGGGCATTTCGGACCGACTGGCAGGGTTCGTCGATGAAACGCAGCTCGGTCGGCCCCGACTACGAGGCGACGGTCGGCGTGATGAACCGCTACCGGGAGACCACCGACGGCGCCCAGCCCGGAGACCCGGCCCGGGCCGCTCGGATCATCCTGGATGTGGTTGCCGCCGAGGACGCCCCGCTGCGCCTGCTATTCGGGGCCGGCGCCGTCGAGATGGCCGAGAAGTCGTCCCGCGAACGCGCCGCCGAGGCCCGGCGGTGGGCCGGCGTCAGCCGCTCCGCGGACTTCCCCGCCGGCGCCTGACGCTTCGAAAACGCATCGGCTGTTGCCGATCTCGCGGGTCAGCTGGTGGGAGCTTCCCCACCGAGGGTCTCGAGCACCACCTGCGCGACCGCCTTCATGGTCGACCGGCGGTCCATAGCGGCCCGCTGGATCCACTTGAACGCTTCGGGCTCGGTCAGGGACTGCTTCTCCATCAACACGCCCTTGGCGCGTTCCACGATCTTGCGGGTTTCCAGTCGCTCCGACAGATCGGAGATCTCCCGCTCGAGCGCCGTCACTTCCTTGAACCGGCTCGCCGCCAACTCGACCGCAGGCACCAGGTCGGCCGAGGAGAACGGCTTGACGAGATACGCCATCGCCCCGGCGTCCCGAGCCCGCTCCACCAGCTCGCGCTGGCTGAACGCTGTGAGAATGACCACGGGCGCAATACGTTTCGCGGCGATCTCCGACGCCGCATCGATACCGTCGCGACGGGGCATCTTCACGTCCATGATCACGAGGTCCGGTTTGAGCTCCACCGCCAGGTCGACGGCGGCCTGCCCGTCCCCCGCCTCACCGACCACGTCGTAGCCCTCTTCCCGCAGCATCTCGACCAGATCGAGCCTGATCAGCGCCTCGTCCTCGGCCACCACGACCCGTCGCGGCTGCGACGGCACACCTTGCTGCTGGGGAGCGTTCACGGCCACCATTCTCCTCTGCTCGGACGACCCCGGCGCGGGGAGCGAACGTTAGAAGGGTACCGGTGGTTGACTCCCGACGGCGATCTTCTACAGTGGTACAGCGCAACACGCCCTCGTATCCCAATTGGCAGAGGAAACGGATTCAAAACCCGTCCAGTGTGAGTTCGAGTCTCACCGAGGGCACTGCCAGGATTTCTCCGCGAATCGCAGGTCGGATACTTTCTCCGACCTGCGATTCGCATCTCGTCGCCCGTTACGGTGTTGCCGTCACCACTGCCCGCCCGCGACCTGCCGGGTGGCGGCGTTGAGACGGTTCCACAGGTTCACGGTGGCAATCGACAGGACCAGCGACGCGAGCGCCTGCTCGTCGTAGTGCCGGGCGGCCTCGTTCCACACATCGTCGGGCACCGGGTCCGAACGATCGCTCAACCGGGTCATCGACTCGGCCAGCGCCAGGGCCGCGCGTTCGGCGTCGCTGAAGTACGGAGCCTCCCGCCACGCCGCCACCGCGAAGATCCGCTCGTTGATCTCCCCCTCCTTCTCCAGCTCACGCGAATGCATGTCCACGCACACGCTGCAGCCGTTGATCTGACTCGACCGCAGATGCACGAGCGCGTGGGTCACCGGCGGCACGTCCGCCTTCGACGCTGCCTTTCCCAGAGCCAGCAGAGACTTCATGGCGTCGGGAACGATCATCGCGGGGTTGGTCATTCGGGCTTTCATGATTGTCTGCCTCCAAAGGTATTCGGGTGAGGTGATGTCACACCGGTTGATTTTCGTTCTCACTGACATGACGAACCGCGACGGCAGAATGTGACAGATGAACGACAACGAAGTTCTGGCGCACCGCTTCGAGGAGAACCGGACGCATCTGTCGGCGGTCGCCTACCGGTTGCTCGGCTCGATCAGCGAAGCGGAGGACGCCGTGCAGGAGGGCTGGCTCCGGCTCAGCCGTGCCGAGGCGTCGGAGGTGGAGAACCTGCGGGGTTGGCTGACGACGGTGGTCGCCCGGGTGTGCCTCGACATGCTCCGCTCACGGAAGACTCGCCGTGAGGAGCCCCTGGACGTCCATGTGCCGGATCCGATCGTGAGCGAACTGGACGTGGCAGATCCCGAGCACGAGGCAGTGCTCGGCGACTCCGTCGGACTCGCGCTGCTGGTCGTTCTCGACACGCTGACGCCCGCTGAGCGGCTCGCATTCGTGTTGCACGACTCGTGCGCGGAGCCCGCGCCGTCAGCGAGCAGGCCCTCACCTTCTCGCGCTTCGCTCCTTTCGCCCGGCTCGCGCTGGTGAACGGCGCCGCCGGGGTCGTGACCGCACCCGAGGGAAAAGCCATGTCGGTCATGGCCTTCACCATCGCAGGTGGGAAGATCGTCCGGATCGACATCCTCGCCGACCCGCACCGCCTGCAGCGTCTGGGGCTCTCCACTGTCGGCGACTGACGACCCCGCAGGTAGCGGCGGTTTTTTGTGGCCGATCCTGGGGATCTGCGCCGTCCTGCCAGTACCATGGTGGGACAGGTACGCCCTCGAGCACGGAGGTCACCCATGGAGCTCGGCACCGTCACTTTCACCTACGACGGGCGCGTAGCCCTTCGATTCCAGCAAGCGCTCTCGCACTCGCCGGAGAAGGTGTGGCGAGTTCTCACCGACCCGCAGTACCTGAAGGCCTGGTTCCCCGCCGACGTCGAGTTCGACCTCACTCCGGGTGCCGACCTCGTCTTCCGGGTGACGCCGGAGCAGGTGCGCCGATTCGGATTGCCCGCAGATCAGACCACCACCGGGACGGTCATCTCGGTTCATCCCGCGCACATCCTCGAGTACCTGTGGGACGCCGAGACGCTGCACTGGGAACTCGTCCCCGACGGCAGCGGAGGCTGCTGGCTGACGCTCACCCACACCGTGGAAGAAGAAGAATCCGCCTACGCGCACGCCGCCGGCTGGCACGCGGGACTCGAGGTGGTCGAAGCGCAACTGGACGGCCGCGAGGTCGACTGGTCCCCGTGGGATCGCGCCGACGAACTCGCCGCGTCCTACCGTAAGTCGTCCTGACCACCGGTTCACCGACAGGGAGGAGTGCGTATCCCGGGCAGCACGACCACACCGGCAGCGACCTTCGTGAAGGAGGTCACCGGAGCGGCGACGCGGCGCTGGGGTGTGCACGGCACCGACCTCGGCTGTCCCACGCGCCTGGCCGACGGCAGGGTCGCGTTCCTCTTCGGCGACACGTTCAGCTCACCCGGCCGACACGGCAGGCGGTGGCGCAGCCCCGTGATGTTGCGCTCCACCACAACCGATCTGCGCGGCGGCATCGAGTTCGAATCCGCGGCCGGCGGTCGGACGGCGAGGGAGATCCTCCCCAACGCGCACGACGTACGCGAACTTCCCGACCGGGAAGCGGCGGGCAGCGAGTTCACCGTCGTTCCCGCAGACGCCGTCACGATCGGTGATCGGACCTATCTGTCCGTCGTCAGTGTGCACTCGTGGAGGTCGCATGGATGGCCGACGAACTTCACGTATTTCGCCTGGTCCGACGACGGCGGCGAGAACTGGCACCGCTCACCCGCCCGCTGGGACAACCGCGGCGGGTCGCTCGATCAGCTCTGGACCATGGAACGGCACAACGGCTACGTCTACGTCGTCTCGAGCGCGTTCGACCGCACCGATCCGGGCGGGATGATCCTCCGGCGGGTCCCCGAATCGCGCATCCTCGAACCCGGAGCCTACGAGGACTGGGGCTGGGACCGCGGCACGGGGTGGGCGTGGGGACAGCCGGCGACCCCGATCCTGCCGGGCCCCGTCGGGGAGATGTGCCTGCGACGAATCGACGGCACCTGGGTCCTCGCCTACTTCGATCCCACCGCGTACGCGGTCGTCACGCGCACGGCGGCGCGCATCGACGGACCGTGGTCGGAGCCGACCGTGCAGATCGCGGGGGGCGGCTGGGGAGCGATGGACGGCACGTGGGCGCAGATCTACGGCGGATTCATCCATCCGGCGTCCACGCTGGACGAGCTGCATCTGTTTGTATCGCAATGGAACACGACGACCGGAGATCCCTACCGCGTCCTGCAGTTCACGACTCGGCTGGACGCCGGGTAGCTCGCTGGACGAATCCCGCTGGTCACCCCACGAGTTCCGACTCCGTCCACCGCCCCTCCCCCTCGAGTTCCACCCCGCGGGAATGGAATTGGTTGAGGGTGCTGCGGTGGCCCACGCTCACCACGATGCTGTCCGGGAGTTCGGTCCTGAGCAGGGTGTAGAGCGTGTACTCGAGGCCCTCGTCGATCGCCGACGTGGCCTCGTCGAGGAAGATCACCGCGGGACGTGCGATCAGCACCCGCGCGAACGCGAGACGCTGCTGCTCACCCGGGGACAGGATCCGCGTCCAGTCGGCGGTCTCGTCGAGCTGATCCCCGAGATTGCCGAGCGACACCTTCGACAGCGCAGCGCGCACGACGTCGTCGGCCGCCGTCGGCTCCTTCGGGTACGCCAGGGCGGTCCGCAGCGAACCGAGCGGCAGGTACGGCCGCTGGGACAGGAAGATGGCCTCCCCCGAGGGCCGCGACACCGTGCCGTCGGCGTACGGCCACAGATCGGCGAGCGTGCGGAGCAGGGTGGTCTTGCCCGAGCCCGAGGGGCCCTTGACCAGCAACGACTGCCCGGGGGTGACGGTGAGCTCGAGGCCCTCGATGAGGGTCTGTCCGGTCGGGATGCGCACGTCCAGCTTCTCGACCTGGAGGTCGTCGCCCGACTTTCCGGTCTTCAGGATCGGGAGTTCGGCGGCGTGCTGGTTGTCGTTGGCCAGACCGTTGAGTCGGATGAGGGTGGCGCGGAAACTCGCGAAGTCGGCGTACGACTCGCGGAAGAAGGACAGGGAGTCGTGGACCTGGCCGAAGGCCTGCGACGTCTGCATCACGTCACCGAGCGACACCTGACCGGTGAACAGTCGCGGACCCTGCACGAGGAACGGGAAGATGACGGCCGTCTGGTTGACGGTGAGGTTCCATCCGCTGAACTTCAACGTCCGGAACACGATCTGCCACATGTTCCGGATGACGTCCGCGAACCGTCCGGCGAGCGTGCGGCGCTCGACGTTCTCGCCGCGGTAGAACGCGATGCTCTCCCCGTACTCCCGGACCCGGATCAGCGCGTAGCGGAAGTTGGCGCCCAGTTTCTCGTTGAGGAAGTTCAGCTTGATGAGGGGCTTGCCGATCCAGAACGCCACCACCGTGGTCACCAGCACGTAGATGTAGACCAGGAAGATCATCGCCCGCGAGATCTCCACGCCGAACACCGTCATCGGGCCGGACAGATCCCACAGGATTCCCGTGAACGACACGATCGACAGCACGGCGGTCACCGCGCCCATCGACAGCGAGCGGGACGTGGTCACGAAGTTGGTGATGTCGGCCTGGACGCGCTGATCCGGGTTGTCGATCGCGTCGTCCAGGAACCGGTCGCGGTAGTAGGCGCGGCTGTCGAGCCAGTCGTCGACGAGATGGTGGTTGAGCCACGTCCGCCAGTCGATGTCGAGCGTCTGCCCGATCAGGTACTCGATCAGGGCCCGCACCACGTGGACCGTCGCCAGAATGGCGAATACGCGGAGGAAGTGCCAGAACGCCGGCTCGTCCAGATTCTGGATCGAATCGTAGAAGTCGTTGTACCAGTATGAGAACAGCACCGTCATCCGCACCGCGAAGACCGTCGACAGCAGCAGCAGCGCCAGGATGGTCAACGGCTTGAGGCTGCGCCGCGGATCGAAGTACGGCGCGGCGAAGCGCCAGAACTGCCTACCCCATTTGGTGAACCGCGCGAGCAGTATCACTACGACGACGAACGCGACGACAGTCATGACGTAGGCCTTGAGCAGCCACATCGCGCTGTCCCATACGACGTTGTTCCAGTCCACGACCCATATCCCCGATCACGAGGTGAAACTCACCAGAAAAGATGGCGAAGTCTAACCCCGGACCTCGGTCATCGGCGAGAGATACGCGCAGGACACGCGTCGATCCGCACCCACACCTCGCCCGATGTCCCATTTGGGCGGTTTCGGCCGCACGGACGGGACATCGGGCAGGGAGAACTGGACGACGTTGACGGGGATCTACGAGTCCTTCTCGGGCTCAGGCTTTTTCAGATTGCCTTCGTCGTCGACGTAGTCGTCGAAGGCGGTACCCGACACCGTCCCGTCGGAGCCGGGGAGGACTACCGTCTCGCGGGCGCCCGGCTCGTAGCGGGCGTCGATCTCCGCCACCTTCTTCTTGGCTTCGGCAAGCGCCTCGTCGTCGGGAAGGGGAACTTTGCTCACGGCCGGCCGGCCGGAGTTCTTCTGCTCGGGTGCGTCTGCGCTCATAGTGCACGTCCGTTCCGTTTCGGAGATTCCAGACCGACCATACGCCGCACCCACCAGCTGAACTACCGTTCAAAACCGTTCGGTGGCAAAGGAATGGCGGGGCCGCTACTTCCGCGGCGGGAAGTGGCGGATGAGACCCTCCTGGACCACGGTGGCCAGCAACTCGCCCTCGAGGGAGAAGAAGCGCCCCGTCGCGAGGCCGCGGGACCCCGCCGCCACCGGCGATTCGGTGGCGTAGAGCGTCCAGTCGTCGAACCGGAACGGCCGGTGGAACCAGATGGAATGGTTGACGGTGGCCGCGACGATCCGATCCAGCCCCCACGACAGTCCGTGGGTGGTGATGATGGAATCCAGGACCGTGGTGTCCGACGAGTAGCCCATGACGGCCACGTGAATCAGCGGATCGTCGGGAAGGTCGCCGTCCGATTTCATCCAGACCCGGTTGTGGGTGAGCTTCTCCCCCGTGCCCTTCATGATCCACGACGGGTCGTTCGCGTAACGCATGTCGATCGGCTTGAGGGCGTCGACGAACATCTTCAGGCGATCCTCGTACCCCAGGAAGTGGTCGCCCAGTGGCGGCAGCGTGTCCGGGAACGGGACGTCGGGCACCTCGACCGCATGCTCGAGACCCTTGCCCCAATCCTGGAACGCCGCCAGCATGACGAACAGTTCCTCACCGTTCTGCAGCGCAGTGACCTGACGGTTCGCGAAGGCCCGCCCGTCACGGTGCCGCGCGACACGGTATTCGATGGGTTCCTTGACGTCGCCGCCGCGGATGAAGTGGGCGTTGATCGCGTGCACGGCACGCTCGCCGCTCACGGTGCGGCCGGCGGCGACCAGTGCCTGGGAAATCAACTGGCCGCCGAACGTCCGGCTACCCACCTGCGCGGGATGCCGACCTCGGTACGTGTCCTCCCCGGTCCTCTCGAGATCGAGAAGTTCGAGCAGGGTCTGGAGATCGGTCTTCGCCGCGACATCGCTCACCTAGTGGTCCTCTTCGCCGATTCTGTGGACGTGGATCAGGTTGGTCGAGCCTACGGTGCCGGGCGGCGACCCGGCCACGATGACCACCAGCTCGCCCTTCTGGTACCGGCCCAACCCGAGCAGCGCGTGGTCGACCTGCCGCACCATCGCGTCGGTGCTGTCGACCGGATCGACGATGAACGTCTCGGTGCCCCACGTCAGCGACAACTGGCTGCGCACCTCCGGCAACGGGGTGAACGCCAGCAACGGCAACGGCGTGTGCAGACGCGCCAGGCGACGCACCGTGTCACCGGACTGCGTGAACGCGACCAGCGCCTTCGCATCCAACCGCTCCCCGATGTCGCGGGCAGCGTACGAGATGACACCCCGCTTGGTGCGCGGCACATGCGTCAGCGGCGGCACCTGGGTGGACTCGTTCTCCACCGCCTCGACGATCCGCGCCATGGTGCGCACCGTCTCCATCACGTACTTACCGACCGACGTCTCACCGGACAGCATGACGGCGTCCGCACCGTCGAGGACCGCGTTCGCGACGTCGGACGCCTCGGCGCGGGTGGGCCGCGAGTTCTCGATCATCGACTCGAGCATCTGGGTGGCCACGATGACCGGCTTCGCGTTCTCCCGGGCGATCTGGATCGCCCGCTTCTGCACCAGCGGCACCTGCTCGAGCGGCAACTCCACACCGAGGTCACCACGGGCGACCATCACCGCGTCGAACGCCAGCACGATGGCCTCGAGGTTGTCGATCGCCTCCGGCTTCTCGAGCTTCGCGATCACCGGGATCCGGCGACCGACCCGATCCATCACTTCGTGAACCAGTTCGATGTCGGCCGGCGACCGCACGAACGACAGGGCGATGAAGTCGACACCGAGGCCGAGCGCGAACTCGAGGTCCGCGATGTCCTTCTCCGACAGCGCCGGGACCGACACGTTCATCCCCGGCAGGGACACGCCCTTGTTGTTGCTGACCGGGCCGCCCTCGGTGACCCGGCAGATCACGTCGTTGCCGTCCACACCGGAGACGACGAGACCGACCTTGCCGTCGTCGACGAGCAGCCGGTCGCCCGCCTTGGCGTCCTCGGCGAGCTGCTTGTAGGTGGTCGACACCCGGTCGTGGGTGCCCTCGACCTCGTCGACGGTGATCCGCACTTCCTCACCGTTGGCCCACGTGGTGCGACCCTCCGCGAACCGGCCGAGCCGGATCTTCGGGCCCTGGAGGTCGGCGAGGACGCCGACCGCCTTCCCCGTCGCGTCCGAGGCCGCCCGGACGCGTTTGTAGTTCTCCTCGTGATCGGCGTGTTCGCCGTGGCTGAAGTTCAGCCGAGCCACGTCCATACCGCTTTCGACGAGCTCGCGAATACGGTCACCGGTGGCGGTAGCAGGTCCAAGTGTGCATACGATCTTCGTGCGTCGGTTCACGGCCTCGAGCCTAGTCGTCCCGCGCGCCCTTCTCCATTTAGACGACTGCCAGCGGGAGCGCCGTCGGATGCACCGGCGACGGGAGATCCGACGCCCCGGTCAGATACACGTCGACGGCGTGCGCCGCGGACCTGCCCTCCGCGATCGCCCACACCACGAGCGACGCGCCGCGGTGCGCGTCCCCGCAGACGAAGACCCCGGGTGCGGTGGTCTGCCAGTCCGGTCCGCAGGAGAGCGATCCGCGCCGGGTGGGTGACAGCCCGTAGTCGTCGAGCAGCGGCCCGAGATCGACCCCCTCGAATCCGATCGCGAAAAGTGCCAGTTCGCACGGCAATTCGATCTCCTCGCCGACCGGCGTGATGATGCGCTTGCCGTCCTCGCGGGCGACCCGGACCTCGGCGAGCACCATGGATCGGACGTTCCCGTTCTCGTCACCGAGGAAACGCTGCACCGCGACCTGGTATCGGCGGACACCGCCCTCGGCGTGCGCGGGCGACGTGCGCAGCACCATCGGCCACGCGGGCCACGGCGTCGCGGCCTCGTCCCGTTCCGTCGGCAGCTCCGGGTTGTAGTCCAGCTGGGTCACCGACAGCGCGCCCTGGCGGTGCGCCGTGCCGAGGCAGTCGGCCCCGGTGTCGCCGCCGCCGATGATGACGACGTGCTTGCCCTTGGCGGTGATCGTCGCGGGACCGTCACCCTCGCATTCCTTGTTCGAGGTGACGAGGTGTTCCATCGCGAGGTGGATCCCGTTCAGCTCCCGGCCCTCGACGGTCGTGTTGTCACGGCCCCGCAGCGCGCCGATCGCGATAACGACGGCAGCGAAATTCTCGCGCATCTGCTCCACGGTCAGGTCGACGCCGACCTCGCAGTCGGTGACGAAATGCGTTCCCTCGGCACGCATCTGCATGAGGCGCTGATCGAGGATCGCCTTCTCCATCTTGAATTCCGGGATGCCGTACCGCAGCAGTCCCCCGAGCCGGTCGTCGCGCTCGTAGACGGTGACGTCGTGCCCCGCCCGGGTCAGCTGCTGAGCCGCCGCGAGACCGGCCGGACCGGAACCGACCACCGCCACCTTGTGGCCCGTGGCGATCATCGGCGGCTTGGGGACCACCGTGCCGGACTCCCACGCGACGTCGGCGATGGCCTGCTCGATCCGCTTGATGGTGACGCTGCCGGTCGTGTGTGTGTCGGCGAGCGAGAGGACGCACGCCGACTCGCACGGCGCCGGACACACCCGCCCGGTGAACTCCGGGAAGTTGTTGGTCGCGTGCAGCCGCTCACTGGCCGCCGACCAGCGGCCGCGCCGCACCAGGTCGTTCCACTCCGGAATCAGGTTACCCAGTGGGCAGCCCGCACTTCCCGAGTGGCAGAACGGGATTCCGCAGTCCATGCACCGGGCGGCCTGCTCGGACACCTCGGCGGCCCGCTCCGCCGGACTCTGCGGCGTGTACACCTCGTGCCAGTCGTGCACCCGTTCCGCGACCGGACGCTTGCTCGCCTCCTTCTTGACGATGTGCAGAAAGCCCTGTGGATCAGCCACGTGCCGCCTCCATGATCGCAGTGTCGACGTCGAGTCCCTCGGCCTTGGCCATCCGGGTCGCGTCCAGCACCCGCTGGTAGTCCACCGGCATCACCTTGGTGAACAACGCGGAGCGGCGGGGCCAGTCGGCGAGCACCGACGCCGCCACCGCGGAACCGGTCCACCGGTGGTGCCGGGTGACCGCGCCGCACAACCAGTCGAGGTCGTCCGGGTCGGGTTGCAGGAGCTTCACCATCGCCGGGTTCACGTCCTCGGGGTCCAGGTCGAGGACGTACGCGATGCCGCCGGACATGCCGGCCGCCATGTTCCGGCCGGTCGGTCCGAGGATCACGACCCGTCCGGCCGTCATGTATTCGCAGGCGTGGTCGCCGACGCCCTCCACGACGGCCGACGCACCGGAGTTGCGCACGGAGAAGCGTTCGCCGACACGTCCCCGGAGATAGAGCTCGCCCGAGGTGGCACCGTAGAGCAGGGTGTTGCCCGCGATCACCTGGGTTTCCGGGACGAACAGGACGTCGTCGGCGGGACGGACCACGATCCGCCCGCCCGACAATCCCTTGCCGACGTAGTCGTTGGCGTCCCCGGTCAGGTCGATGGTGATGCCCGGCGGCAGGAACGCACCGAGCGACTGCCCGGCCGAACCGGTGAACGTGAGCCGGATCGTGTCGTCCGGCAGCCCGGCGGCGCCGTACCGGCGGGTGACCTCCGCGCCGAGCAGCGTGCCGACCGTCCGGTTGACGTTGCGCACCGGCATCTCGATCTCCACGGCGTGCGCGTCCTCGAGGGCACCCTCGGCCAGCTGGATGAGCGTGCGATCCAGTGCCCGGTCCAGTCCGTGGTCCTGATCGCGGTCCCGGCGCCGCTGCGGCAGTGGCGCCCCGTCCGGCCCGGTGGGCACCGCGAAGATCGGCGTGAGGTCGAGTCCGCGGTTCTTCCAATGCGCGATCCCCTGGGCGGTCTCGAGGACATCCGCGTGACCGACGGCCTCGTCGATGCTGCGGAACCCGAGGTTCGCCAGGTACTGGCGCACGTCCGCGGCGACGAACCGGAAGAACTCCTCCACGAACTCCGGTTTGCCGGTGTACCGCTTGCGCAGCTCCGGGTTCTGGGTGGCGACACCGACCGGGCAGGTGTCGAGGTGGCAGACCCGCATCATGATGCAACCCGCCACGATCAGCGGGGCTGTCGAGAACCCGAATTCCTCCGCACCCAGCAGCGCCGCGACCACGACGTCCCGCGCGGTGCGCATCCCGCCGTCGCACTGGACGGTGATGCGGTCGCGGAGACCGTTGAGTACCAGCGTCTGCTGGGCGTCGGCCAGCCCGATCTCCCACGGCGCCCCGGCATGCTTCATCGACGTCAGCGGCGTCGCGCCGGTTCCGCCGTCGTTCCCGGAGATCAGGACCACATCGGCGTGCGCCTTGCTGACGCCGGCGGCGACCGTTCCCACCCCCACCGAGCTGACCAGCTTCACGTGGACCCGGGCCCGATCGTTGGCGTTCTTCAGGTCGTGGATCAGCTGCGCGAGATCCTCGATCGAGTAGATGTCGTGGTGCGGCGGCGGCGAGATGAGCCCGACCCCCGGCGTCGAGTGCCGGGTCTCCGCGACCCACGGGTACACCTTGTACGCCGGCAACTGGCCGCCTTCACCGGGCTTGGCGCCCTGCGCCATCTTGATCTGGATGTCGCTGGCGTTGATCAGGTAGTCGCTGGTGACGCCGAATCGCCCGCTCGCCACCTGCTTGACGGCGCTGCGGCGGGACGGATCGTAGAGGCGGTCGACGTTCTCGCCGCCCTCGCCCGTATTGGAGCGTCCGCCGAGATTGTTCATCGCGACGGCCATCGTCTCGTGGGCCTCGGCGGAGATGGAGCCGTAGCTCATCGCGCCGGTGTTGAACCGGGTGACGATCCGCTCGACCGGTTCCACCTCGTCCAGCGGCACCGGCGGGCGCACGCCGTCGCGGAACGTGAACAGACCACGCAGTGCCCCACCGGCCTCGGCCAGCCGGTTCACCTCGTCGCTGTACTTCGCGAACACCTCGTGCTGACCGGTGCGGGTGGCGTGCTGCAGCAGGAACACTGTCTCCGGGGTGAACAGGTGCAGTTCGCCGTCACGGCGGAACTGGTACTCGCCGCCGTCCTCGAGCCGCCGGTGGGCGAACTCGGCCGGGTTGTCCGGGTACGCCTGGCGGTGGCGGACGGTGACCTCTCGGGCGATCTCGTCGAGACCGGCGCCACCCAGCTTGCTGACGGTGCCCTTGAAGTATTCGTGGACGAGGTCGCGATCCAGGCCGATCGCCTCGAACACCTGCGCCGCCGTGTACGAGCCGACGGTGGAGATGCCCATCTTCGACATCACCTTGAGCACACCCTTGCCGAGAGCGGTGAGGTAATTCCGCACGGCGATCGTGTGCTCGACGCCGGTGAGTTCGCCCTCGGACACGAGGTCCTCTATCGACTCCATCGCGAGGTACGGGTTGACAGCCGCGGCGCCGTACCCGATGAGCAGCGCCAGGTGGTGGACCTCGCGGGCGTCACCGGATTCGACGACCAGCGCCACCTTGGTGCGTTCCTTGGTCCGCACCAGGTGATGGTGCACCGCGGCGACCGCGAGCAGTGACGGGATCGGCGCGCGGGTGTGGTCGGAGTCTCGGTCCGAGATCACCAGCGTCCGGTAGCCGTCCGCGATCGCGGCGCTCGCCTGAGCCCGCAATTCCTCGATCGCCTCGGCCATCCCCGCACCGCCGCGCTCCACGTCGTACAGCGCGCGCAGCACCGTCGCGGCCAGGCCCGGATGGTTGCCGTCCGCGTTCACGTTGATGATCTTGTTCAGCTCTTCGTTGTCGAGCACCGGCCACGGCAGCACGATCTGCCTGCACGACGCCGCGGTCGGCTCCAGCAGGTTCTGCTCCGGGCCCATGACCCGCGACAGCGATGTCACGATCTCTTCGCGGATCGCGTCGAGCGGCGGGTTCGTGACCTGCGCGAACAGTTCGACGAAGTAGTCGTAGAGCAGCCGCGAACGCTGCGACATGACGGCGATCGGCGTATCCGTCCCCATCGAGCCGAGGGGCTCGCCGCCGGACGCGGCCATCGGCGCGAGCAGGATGCGCAGATCCTCCTCGGTGTACCCGAACGCCACCTGCCGTCGCACCACCGACTCGTGGTTGTGCTGCGCGTGCGGGCGATCCGGCAGCGTCTTCAGTTCGAGCAAACCGGCGTACAGCCACTCGGCGTACGGTTGCTCCGCCGCGAGCCGCATCTTGATCTCCTCGTCGGGCACGATCCGGCCCTCCGACGTGTCGACGAGGAACATCTGGCCCGGTTCGAGCCGGCCCTTCGCCACCACCTCCGCCTGCGGGACGTCGAGGACGCCGCTCTCGCTCGCGAGGACCACCCGCCCGTCGACGGTCTGCCACCAGCGTCCCGGACGCAGCCCGTTGCGGTCCAGCACGGCGCCGACCACGGTCCCGTCGGTGAACGTCACACACGCCGGTCCGTCCCACGCCTCCATCAGCGATGCGTGGAACTGGTAGAACGCCCGACGGTCGGGGCACATCGACGTGTCGTTCTCCCACGCCTCCGGCACCATCATCATCACCGCGTGCGCCACGCTGCGGCCGGCGAGGTGCAGCAATTCGAGCACCTCGTCGAACGACGCCGAATCCGACGCGTCGGGGGTGCAGATCGGATACAGCCTGCGCAGGTCACCCGGGATCATCGAACTCGACAGCAACGCCTCGCGGGCGCGCATGCGGTTCCGGTTGCCGCGGACCGTGTTGATCTCGCCGTTGTGCGCGACGAACCGGAACGGATGCGCGAGCGGCCAGGACGGGAACGTGTTGGTGGAGAACCGGCTGTGTACGATCGCGATCGCACTCGCGATCCGCGGGTCGCGCAGATCCGGGAAATACCGTGACAGCTGGGACGTGGTCAGCATCCCCTTGTAGACGACGGTCCGGCTCGAGAGGGACGGGAAGTACACGCCGCTGCCCTCGGACTCGACCTCGGGAGTGACCTGCTCGGCCCGCTTGCGCAGCGGATAGACCAGGCGTTCGAGTGCCGGCCCGCCGGGCCGGATCCCGCCGACGGCGGGTGCGGTGACGAACAACTGGCTCATGTGCGGTTCGCAGGCCCGGGCCGTGGAACCGACGTCCGCGCCGTCGGGATCGACGGGCACCCGACGCCAGCCGAGGATCTCGAGCCCCTCCTCGGCCGCGAGGTCGGACACGCGTCGTTGCGCGGCAGCCCGCGCCTGCGGGTCCTGCGGGAGGAAGCAGATGCCCGCCGCGTACGTGCTGCTGCCGTCGTCGAGCGGCGCCGGGAGATCGAACTCGACGACCTCCCCGAAGAATTCGGTGGGGAGCTGGAGAAGGATGCCGGCGCCGTCTCCGCTGTTCGGTTCCGATCCTGCCGCACCGCGGTGCTCGAGATTCTCGAGGGCAAGGAGTCCGTCGGAGACGATGGAGTGTGAGCGGCGGCCGTGCACGTCCGCCACCATGGCGACGCCACAGGAATCGACTTCCTGGTCCGGGTCGTACAAGCCCTGAGGACCGGGCAACTGAGAGAACAGCACCGATATACCTCCACATCGGCCAGGAAGACCACCAGTGTGTGCGCTCCGCACGTGCTGTCGGCGGCCTCCGCTAGCGGGGTCGCCACGACGGGCGCTAACTGCTTTTCGGGGGTCTACCGGGACAGCATCGGCCCGTGAAGGTTGTTACCGGACATACACCCGGCGCGCTCAGCTTACCAGGACCGATACCTCGCGAGATATGCCGATTCCGGCCCCGGACAGCACTGTGGCCCGTGTCGCATCAGCAACACGGGCCACAGTTCGGCCGGGGTTCGTCACTGCTCCCGGAGGGGTCGTCCGTACTTGTCCTTCACGCTCCCGGTCAGCATCATGATGCCGTCGACCAGCGGCCAGATCCCGCCGATTCCACAGGTGAGCCACGTGACGGCGATCTGCGCCACGGCGATGCCGGGCTGGTTCAGGTAGAACCGCCCGACTCCGAAACCGCCGAGGAAGATCTGCAGCAGGCCTGCGGTCAGCTTGGACTTGTCGGAATACGGCTCACCCGTCAGCGGATGCCTGCCGAACGGCGCCGAGGGATCGGCGTACGCGTTGTAGCCGGCGGGGGCGTACCCGGGCGGCGGGAACCCCTGCTGGGGGTAACCCGGCTGCTGTCCGTATCCCGGCTGCTGATACCCGGGCTGCTGGTAGTCCTGCGGCGACTGCGGAGCCGCCCCGTACTGCGCGCCGTAGTTGGGGTCGGGTGCGCCGTAGGTGGGACCGTCCGGTTGCTGCTGGGGCTTGTCGTACCCGGTGTAGGGCGCGGTCGGCGGAGTCGGCTCGCCCACGTTCGGCAACGGGGCCGTCGGCTCGGTGCCGCTCGGCGACGGGTAGGTGGGCGTCGACCCCCAGCCCGGGCCGTTACCGACACCGGAGTAGGTGTCCCAGCCCGGTCCGGTGCCGGACGAACCCGGTGACGGCGTCGCGTCCGACGTGGCCGGCGACTGGGACAGCGAGGCCTCGGCGGTGGCGTCGTAATCGAAGGGTGAGCCGAACTCGGGCGGCAGGCTCGACTCGGTGCTGTTCTCGGTGCCGTCGCTGCTCTTACCCAGGTCGACCTTGTGTGCGTCCTCGGATGCACCCTTGCCGGAATCGTCGGATGCTTTCCCCGGTTCAGTCATTCGCGTCATCCTTCTTGCTGTCGATGGTCTTCGTGCCCGCCTCGCCGCCGGTACTCGCAGTACTCGCGGCCTTGTCGTCCGATACCGGCTCCGACGAGGACGCGCCCTCGCCCTTGCCCTCGTCCTCGACGTTCTTCTCGGGCTCCGTCTCCGTGGTCGCGCTCTCGACCGGTTCACCGTCGGCAGGCCGCAATTCGGCCGGATCCTCGCGGCCCTTCGTGGCGGCGAAGAAGTACACCAGGGCCGCGACGAACACCAGGGCGGAGGTGAACGAGTTCACGCGGACACCGGCGATGAGGCTCGCGTGATCGCTGCGCATCAGTTCGATCCAGAAGCGGCCGGCGCAGTACCCGGCCACGTACAGGGCGAAGAGCCGGCCGTGACCGATGCGGAAGCGGCGATCGACCCACACGAGCAGGAGGACGATCAGCACGTTCCACAGCGCCTCGTACAGGAACGTCGGATGCACCACGAACGCGACCTCGCCGGTGGACACCCCGTCGATCAGCTGCGGTGACACCTGGCCCGCGTCGTTGCGCCGCTCGAAGATCTCGAGCCCCCACGGCACGTCGGTCTCGCGACCGTAGAGTTCCTGGTTGAAGTAGTTTCCGAGCCGGCCGATCGCCTGCGCCAGCAGGATTGCGGGCGCGACCGCGTCGCCGAGCGCAGGCAGCGGGATGCCGCGGCGACGACAACCGATCCAGGCGCCGACACCGCCGAGCGCGACGGCGCCCCAGATGCCGAGGCCGCCCTGCCACACCTTCAGGGCGTCGACGGGGTCGCCGCCTTCCCCGAAGTACGTCGGCCAGTCGGTCATCACGTGGTAGAGACGGCCGCCGATCAGGCCGAACGGCACCGCCCAGATGGCAATGTCGAGGACGGTTCCCTTCTCGCCGCCGCGGGCGACCCAGCGACGGTCACCCCACACGATCGCGACGACGATACCGACGATGATGAACAGCGCGTACGCGCGTAGGGCCACCGGTCCGACATACCAGACACCTTGGGGCGGACTCGGAATGTAGGCCAGTACGTCCACAGTGGAAGTCACGACGCCACGGTAGCGGAGCGAACGCCCTCGGCGAGTTCCTTCGTGAGCGAGCGCACCGCGTCGAGACCGCTCTCCGCGGCCGTGACCAGTGCGGATCCGACGATGACCGCGTCGGCGTACGCGGCGATCTCGGCGGCCTGCGCGCCGGAGCGGACACCCAGTCCGACACCCACCGGGATGTCCGAGTGGGCGCGGATGCGGGCTGTCAGCTCGGGTGCCATCGACGACACCGCGTCACGTGCGCCGGTGACACCCATCGTGGACGCGGCGTACACGAAGCCGCTGCTGGCGTCGAGGGTCATCGCGAGGCGTTCCTCGGTCGACGACGGCGCCACGAGGAAGATCCGGTCGAGGTCGTGTTCCTTCGACGCGGCGATCCACTCGCCGGCCTCCTCGGGGATGAGGTTGGGCGTGATCAGCCCGAGGCCGCCCGCGCTCGCCAGGTCGCGGGAAAACTTGTCGACGCCGTACTGCAGGACCGGATTCCAGTAGGTCATCACGACGGCCTTGCCCCCGACGGAGGCGATCGCCTCGACGACGGTGAACACGTCACGCACCCGGACACCGTTCCGCAGCGCCGTCTCGGCCGCCGCCTGGATGGTGGGCCCGTCCATCACCGGGTCGGAGTAGGCGATGCCGACCTCGACGATGTCGCAACCGGATTCGACCATCGCCTTGAACACGTCGATGGACTCCTGCACGGTGGGGAAACCGGCCGGGAGGTACCCGACGAGCGCGGCACGCTTCTCCTCGCGGCACTGCGCAAACGTCGGGGCGAGGCGCGAGAGTCGTTCGCTCACTTGGCCGAACCTTCCTTGTCAGTCGTGGTGGTCTCAGTCGAGTCGTCGGGATCGAACAGTCCGAACCACTTGGCGGCCGTGTCCATGTCCTTGTCGCCGCGCCCGGACAGGCTGACGACGATGATCGCGCCCTCCCCCAGTTCGCGGCCCAGTCGCAGCGACCCGGCGACGGCGTGGGCGGATTCGATGGCCGGGATGATGCCCTCACGCTCGGACAGCAGACGCAGCGCGTCCATGGCCTCCGTGTCGGTGACCGGCTCGTAGGTGGCGCGGCCGATGTCCTTGAGGAGTGCGTGCTCCGGTCCGACACCGGGGTAGTCGAGGCCCGCGGAGATCGAGTGCGACTCGATGGTCTGGCCGTCCTCGTCCTGCAACAGGTACGAGTACGCGCCCTGGAACGCACCCGGGGTGCCCGCGGCGAACGTGGCGGCGTGCCGCCCGGTCTCGACGCCGTCACCGGCGGCCTCGTATCCGACCAGCCGCACGGCCGGATCGTCGAGGAACGCGTGGAAGATGCCGATGGCGTTGGAACCGCCGCCGACGCACGCCGTCACCGCGTCGGGCAGCCGGCCGGTCAGCGCCTGCACCTGGGCACGCGCCTCCAGACCGACGACGCGCTGGAAGTCGCGGACGATGGTCGGGAACGGGTGCGGCCCGGCAGCGGTGCCGAAGCAGTAGTACGTGTCGTCGGCGTTGGTGACCCAGTCGCGCAGCGCCTCGTTGATGGCGTCCTTCAGGGTCCTCGACCCCGACTCGACCGACACCACCGAGGAGCCCAGCAACCGCATGCGGGCGACGTTCAGCGCCTGCCGCTCGGTGTCGACGGCACCCATGTAGATGACGCATTCGAGGCCGAGGAGCGCACAGGCGGTCGCGGTGGCCACACCGTGCTGGCCGGCGCCTGTCTCCGCGATGATGCGGGTCTTGCCCATGCGCTTGGCGAGGAGCACCTGGCCGAGCACGTTGTTGATCTTGTGCGAGCCGGTGTGGTTGAGGTCTTCGCGCTTGAGGATGAGCCGCGCCCCACCGGCGAACTCGCTCATCCGTTTCGCCTCGAAGATCGGGGACGGACGGCCGGTGTAGTCGCGCTGGAGACGATCGAGTTCGTTCAGGAACGCGTCGTCGGCGCGGGCCTTCTCGTACTCGGCGGTGACCTCCTCGATCACTGCCATCAGGGCCTCGGGCACGTGCCGTCCGCCGTACACGCCGAAGTGTCCTCCGGCGTCGGGGTCGTGCGTCGTGCGCTCGGCGATTCCGGCGCTGGCAGTCGGCAGATTGCCACCCTTGAAGACGGTTTCCTGATTACGTGAAGTCACAGGTCCAGTCTGCCCCAACGCTGGGTTCCGCCGCCGTCCGGGTCAGTTCCGACGACGCAGCGTCAGCGTGAGGGCTTGGGGCAGGACGGGTGCGCGCCGGCGTTGACCAGATCGGCCACCGCCTTGCGCGGATCCCCGCTGGTGACGAGGCCTTCGCCGACCAGCACCGCGTCGGCTCCCGCACCGGCGTAGGCCAGCAGGTCGGCCGTGCCGCGCACACCGGACTCGGCGATCTTGATGATCTCGGTGGGCAGTCCGGGAGCGATCTCGCCGAACGTGTTCTTGTCGACCTCGAGCGTCTTGAGATTGCGGGCGTTGACACCGATGACCTTGGCACCCGCTTCGAGCGCCCGGTTGGCCTCTTCCTCGGTGTGGACCTCGACGAGGGCCGTCATGCCCAGCGACTCCGTGCGGTCGATCAGCGACGCGAGCGCGTCCTGCTCGAGGGCGGCGACGATGAGCAGCACGACGTCGGCGCCGTGCGCGCGGGCCTCGTGGATCTGATATGGACCGACGATGAAGTCCTTGCGGAGGATCGGGATGCTCACCGCGCGGCGGACGGCGTCGAGGTCCGCGAGGGACCCCTGAAACCGGCGCTCCTCGGTGAGCACGCTGATCACGCGGGCGCCACCGGCCTGGTAGGCGGCGGCCAACTCGGCGGGATCGGTGATGTCGGCGAGCGCGCCCTTCGAGGGGCTCGCGCGCTTGACCTCGGCGATGACTCCGATGCCCGGCTCGAGCAGGGCGGCCGCGGCATCGAGGGCCGGCGGTGCGGCGGCGGCGGCAGCCTTGACTGCGGCGAAGTCAAGGACGGCTTCGCGGGCGGCGACATCGGCGCGCACCCCGTCGAGAATCGAGTCGAGAACGGTCATCGTGGCCCGAGTCCTTTCTGGGCAGAAACCCGATGTGAGGAACATCATCAGGGGTGAAGTCAGCCTAGATGGCACTCTGATTCTGTTTACGTTCGGGTCCCCGGGTCTTGGTCCGGTCCGTCAACTTGGTCGACAGGTTCGGCTTTCTTGTCTTCCACCGTGGGGTCCTCCCCCGCGTCCAGGGCGTCCCAGAGCATGCGCTGGGTGACGGGCCCCTCGGCGGAATCGGCGCCGGTCTTCTTCGCCGCGTCACGTCGCGCACCGGGGCTGTCGTACTTGCCGGAGAGCCCGGCCCGCACGCGCGGGCGTCGGACGAGTTCCACCGCGGCGGCGAGCGCCGCCACGGCGCCCACCAGCGCGAGAACGGCGGGGCCGACGTGCACGGACACCGACTGGACCTCGGCGCGGCCCGGCAGCTCGGCCAGCCGGCCCGCCTCGTCGTCGGAGGCGCCGGAGACGATCAACCCCACCGCGGGGACCGCGGCCGCGACGGCCACGACCGCGACGAGGACACCGAGCACCCGCAGCGCCCAGCCCTTCACCGCGAACGACGCGGCGATCGCGGCGACCAGGGTCAGAGCCAACGGTGTGAGCGCCGCGGCCCACGTGCCGCCGACGAGTGCGGACGTGCGCTCCTCACCGAGTCCGTCGGAGGAGGTGACCTCCACCCACGTCATCCGGGAGGCACCCCACAGGCACACCGCGGCGACCGCGAGCAGCAGCACCGAGATCATCGACCGGCGACGTCCCGCCTGCCCGGGTTCCCGGGCCGTCTCCGACGCGTCAGTCACTGCGTGTCGCCTCCCAGGGTCCGGAGCGTGTGCGCCGCCGCGATCGCGCTGAGCACCGCCATCGCCTTGTTCCGCGCCTCGGTGTCCTCGTACTCGGGGTTCGAGTCGGCAACGACGCCCGCGCCCGCCTGGACGTACCCGATGCCGTCCTTGATCAGCGCGGTCCGGATCGCGATGGCCGTGTCGGCGTCGCCAGCGAAGTCCAGGTATCCGATGATGCCGCCGTAGATGCCCCGGCGGGTCGGTTCGAGCTCCTCGATCAGCTGCATCGCCCGGACCTTCGGCGCGCCCGACAGGGTGCCCGCCGGGAAGCACGCGGTGACGGCGTCCAGGGCCTGCTTGCCGTCCGCGAGGTGACCCGTGACGGTGGAGACGAGATGCATCACGTGGCTGTACCGCTCTATGTGGCGGTAGTCGTGGACCTTCACGGTGCCCGGTTCGCAGACGCGCCCGAGGTCATTGCGGCCCAGGTCCACGAGCATCAGGTGCTCCGCGTTCTCCTTCTCGTCGGCGAGCAGGTCCTTCTCGAGCAGGATGTCCTCCTCCTCGGTGTGCCCGCGCCACCGGGTTCCGGCGATCGGGTGCGTGGTGGCGACGCCTTCCGACACGGTCACCAGGGCCTCCGGGCTCGAACCGACGATCGAGAACGCGGTCTCGCCGTCGCCGTTCGGCACGTTGAGCAGGTACATGTACGGGCTGGGGTTGGAGGCGCGCAGCATCCGGTAGACATCGATCGGGTCCGCCGTGCAGTCGATCTCGAAGCGCTGCGACAGCACCACCTGGAACGCCTCGCCCGCCTCGATGTCTCCCACGAGCTTCTGCACGTCGGCGCCGAAACCTTCGGTGGTGCGCTGGCGCCGGTAGTCGGGTGCGGGCTTCGCGAACGTGGACACGGTGGACGGCGCCGGCGCCGACAGGGCGTGCGTCATCCGGTCCAGCCGCTCGACCGCGGAGTCGTAGGCCTCGTCGACGCGTTCGTCCGTGCCGTCCCAGTTGACCGCGTTGGCGATCAGGGTGATGGCGCCCTCGTGGTGGTCGACGGCCGCGAGATCCGTCGCCAGCAACATGACCATCTCGGGGATCTGCAGATCGTCGGTGGCGTGCTCGCCGATGCGCTCGATCCGGCGCACCGCGTCGTATCCGAGGAAGCCCACCATGCCGCCGGTCAGCGGCGGCAGGTCGGGCAGTCGTTCGCTGCGCAGCAGTTCGAGCGTCTGGCCGAGGGCCGCGATCGGATCGCCGCCGGACGGTGCGCCCGCCGGGACGTTGCCATACCAGGCGGCTTCACCGTCGACGACGGTGAGCGCGGCGGGACTGCCCGCGCCGATGAACGACCATCGCGACCACGATCGGCCGTTCTCCGCCGACTCGAGCAGGAAGGTCCCCGGCCGGTTCGCCGCCAGCTTGGTGTACGCCGACAGCGGAGTTTCCGCGTCTGCCAACACCTTGCGCGTCACCGGGACCACCCGGTGTTCGGCGGCGAGAGCGTGGAACTGCTCGCGCGTGGTGGTCGAGTCGGACCCGCCGTCGGCCGGGGTGGCGGCGGACTCGGGTGCGGGAATCGTGGTGGGCTCGCCGTGCATGCCGACCATCATCCCAGGCGCACTCGTCGTGTCTGCGTGCGCGGGTAGCCTCGGCTCTCATGAAGCCAGGTCAGCTTGCACCGGAATTCACCCTGCCCGATCAGGACGGCATCGCGCGATCGCTGTCGAGCCTCCTCGAGGACGGCCCTCTGGTGCTGTTCTTCTACCCTGCGGCGTCGACACCGGTCTGCACCGCCGAGGCCTGCCATTTCCGTGACCTCGGAATCGAGTTCTCCGCGGTGGGCGCGTCCCGCGCCGGGATCAGCACCGACGCGGTGGAGAAGCAGGCGTCGTTCGCGCAGGCACAGTCGTTCGACTACCCGCTGCTGTCGGACACCGACGGAGCGGTCGCGGAGAAGTTCGGTGTCCGGCGCGGACTGCTCGGCAAGCTTGCGCCGGTCAAGCGGTCGACCTTCGTCATCGACACCGACCGCACCGTGCTCGAGGTCATCTCGAGCGAGTTCCGCGCCAACACGCACGGCGATCAGGCACTCGCCTTCCTCCGGACGCGTCAATCCACCTGAATCGACCGTTTGGCCAGCCCCATCCAGAAACCGTCGATCACCTGCCGGGGAATCTGCTCGGGATCGCTCGACGCGCCCAGCGTGACGAACAGCGGCGCGAAGTGCTCGATCGTCGGATGGGCGTACGGCATGCCCGGCGCGAGCGAGCGGAAGTCGATGAGCGAATCGACGTCGCCCGCGGCGAGACGCTCGTCCGCCCAGGCGTCGAACTCCGACGACCAGCCGGGTGCCTTCGCCTCGGGTGACGGGTCGCGCAGGAACGGCAGCCCGTGGGTGGTGAATCCGGAACCGACGATCAGCACACCCTGTTCGCGCAGGGGACGCAGCCGCTCGCCGAGGTGCAGCAGTCGTTGCGGATCGAGCGTGGGCAGCGAGATCTGGAGGACCGGGATGTCGGCGTCGGGGTACATGACCGTCAACGGCACGTAGGCGCCGTGGTCGAGGCCGCGGTGCGGCTGGTGCGACACGGTCTCGTCGTCCGGCATCAGGGCCACGACCTGCGCCGCGAGTTCGGGGGCGCCGGGCGACTCGTACGTCGTCCGGTAGAAGCGTTCGGGGAAGCCACCGAAGTCGTAGACGAGTGGCGTCCCGGTGGTGGTGGATCCGATCGTGAGCGGCGCCGATTCCCAGTGCGCCGACACCATGAGGACGGCCTTCGGCCGCGGCAGGTCGCCTGCCCACTTCGCCAGCTGCGACACCCACAGTTCGCTGTCCACCAGCGGAGGCGCACCATGGCTGAGGAACAGTGCGGGCATGGTGGCGGTCATCGCGACTCCTTCGGATCGAGATCCCTCATCGAAGACGCCGGCCGGATCACGGGCGCCACTCAATGTTGAACCTTCAAGTTACTATAGGAGTCAACCCCTGGGCGCGGCAACTATTCCCCGGGCACGATCCGGCCCGCGACGTGCTAACTATGTTGGACACGCTGCACGCGTGGATCGACGTACGGATGGAGGACACCACTGATGAGTGGTAACGACGAGGGCAAGTCGGCAGAGGCCGGCACCCGATGGCTCGACGCAGAGCAACAGGAGGCCTGGCTCACCCTCATCGCCCTGGTCACCCGGCTGCCCGCTGCACTGGACACCCAGCTCCAACGCGACTCGGCACTCACCCACTTCGAGTACTTCGTCCTCGCCTCGCTGTCCGGAGAAGCGAACCGGCGCCTGCAGCTGTCTCTGCTCGCCCAGCGCGCCAACGCGTCACTGTCCCGGCTGTCCCACGTCGTCACCAAGATGGAGAAGGCCGGCTGGGTGCGCCGCGAGAGCATCCGTGGCAGCCGCGGCTCCGACGCCGTCCTCACGGACGAAGGCATGGCCAAGGTCGTCGAGGCCGCACCCCCGCACGTCGAATCCGTCCGGTCCCTGATCTTCGACGGACTGTCCGCGGAACAGGTCCGTCAGCTGTCCGAACTGTCCGGCGCCATGCTCACCCAACTCGACAAGAGCATCGCGTCGGGCACCGGCAAAGCCTGACAGCTCAGCGCAGCGGCGTCCCGCCAGCTCACCCCAGCGGCGTCCCGACAGCTCACCCCAGCGGCGTCCCGCCGACACCCCAGCTGTCGCGCGGGACCTCGGTGATCGTCACCCACACCGTCGCGGGATCCTTGCCCGTCGCATCCGCGTACGCCCGGGTGACCGCCTCGATCGTGGCGCGCTTCTGCTCCGCGGTGAGCCCGGGTGTCTGACTGATCTGAATCAAAGGCATGGCGGACATTCTGCCCGAGGGCATGCGGACATTCTGCCCGAGCGTCGAGGTAGCTACTCGGCGGCGAGAAGCACGTCGGTGTCGAAGCAGGTGTGCGTGCCCGTGTGGCACGCCGCCCCCTCCTGATCGACGACGAGCAGCACGGTGTCGCCGTCGCAGTCGAGCCGCACCTCGTGGACGTACTGCGTGTGACCGGACGTCTCGCCCTTCACCCAGTACTGCTGACGGGACCGGGAGTAGTACGTGCCCTTGCGAGTGTCGAGGGTGCGCGCGAGTGCCTCGTCGTCCATCCACGCCACCATCAGGACGTCGCCCGTCGACCGTTCCTGCGCGACGGCACTGAACAGTCCTGCCTCGTTGCGCTTGAGCCTGGACGCGATGGCGGGGTCGAGGCTCATCGGACGGTGATCCCTTCTTCACGCATGGACTTCTTCACGTCGCCGATCGTCATGTCGCCGAAGTGGAAGACACTGGCGGCCAGGACGGCGTCCGCGCCGGCGCCGACCGCGGGCGCGAAGTGCTCGACGGCGCCCGCTCCCCCGCTGGCGATCACCGGCACGTGCACGGCGGCGCGCACCGCCCGGATCATCGGCAGGTCGAAACCGGCCTTCGTGCCGTCGGCGTCCATCGAGTTGAGCAGAATCTCCCCGACACCCAGTTCGGCGCCGCGGACCGCCCACTCGACCGCGTCGATACCGGTGCCGCGCTTGCCGCCGTGAGTCGTGACCTCCCACCCCGACGGGGTGTCGGGCTGACCCTGCGGCACGGTGCGCGCATCGACCGACAGCACGATGCACTGGGAGCCGAAACGTTCGCTGAGTTCGCGGAGCAACTCGGGCCGGGCGATCGCCGCGGTGTTGACGCTCACCTTGTCGGCGCCCGCGCGCAGCAACCGGTCGACGTCCTCGACGGTGCGGACACCGCCGCCGACCGTGAGCGGGATGAAGACCTGCTCCGCCGTCCGGCTCACCACGTCGAGCATGGTGCCCCGGTCCGCGGTGGACGCGGTGACGTCGAGGAACGTGAGTTCGTCGGCTCCCTGGGCGTCGTACGCGGCGGCCAGCTCGACGGGGTCACCCGCGTCCCGCAGGTTCTCGAAGTTGACGCCCTTGACGACGCGTCCGGCATCGACGTCCAGGCACGGGATCACTCGAACCGCCAGAGTCATTGTGTACGCCCTCCTGCAGGCTCGGAACGAGGATCACCCAGTGATCCGAGGATATCGAGAATTTCGCCGTGCACTCCGGGCGCTCCGGCCAGCACCGAGTCGGATGTCACGGTCCAGGGCTTGCCGCCCAGATCCGTCACCACACCACCCGCGGCGCGCACCAGCGCGACACCGGCGGCGTTGTCCCACGCATTGTGGCCGAACACCACCGCGCCGCCGAGTATTCCGGCCGCGGTGAACGCGAGGTCGACGCCGGTGGATCCGTGAATCCGGATCCGCGAGGACACCCGGCTGAGCTGCGCGAGGACCTGCAGCCGGTACGCGCCGGGAATGCGCCCGCGACTGTCGATGTTCAGTGCGCCCAGGCCCACGATCGACGACGCCAGCGACGTGCCACCGAGCGCAGGCAGGGGCTTGCCACCTTCGAGCAGCGGACCGTCCGCGACAGCCGCATACCGCCGCCCGACGAGCGGCAGCCACGTGAGACCGAGAACGGGAACCCCGTCGTCGAGCAGCGCGAGCAGCGTGCCCGCCGTGGGCAGACCGGCCGAATAGTTGAACGTGCCGTCGATGGGGTCGAGCACCCAGACGGGTCCGCTGCCCACGTCGGGGCCGCCGAACTCCTCGCCGTGGACATCGATGCCGGTCCGGTCGCGCAGTTCGCCGGTCAGCCGCTTCTCGAGTTCGAGGTCGACGGCGGTCGCGAAGTCGTCGGGACCCTTGTGCACGGCGCTGGGCGCACCCACACCCGAGACGAACCGGTCGTGCACTCCGTCGAGCAGCTCACTGGCGACGGCGAGGAGCTCCCGGGGATCACGGGACAGGGTCATGGCGGGAACTCAGCCCGAGACCGCGGCGAGCGCCTCGGGGAGGGTGAACCGCCCCGCGTACAGCGCCTTGCCGACGATGGACCCCTCGACCCCCTGATCGACGAGTCCGGCGATCGCCCGGAGGTCGTCGATGGTGGACACGCCGCCCGAGGCGACGACGGGAGCATCGGTGGCCGCGCAGACCTGCGCGAGGAGTTCGAGATTGGGGCCGGTCAGGGTGCCGTCCTTGCTGACGTCGGTGACGACGTACCGGGAGCAGCCGTCCTTGTCGAGCCGGGCGAGCGTCTCCCACAGGTTTCCGCCCTCGGTGACCCAGCCGCGGCCGCGAAGCTGGTACTCACCGTCGACGAGGCGCACGTCGAGACCGACCGCGATCTTCTCGCCGTACGTGGCGATGGCGCGGGCACACCACTCGGGGTTCTCGATGGCGGCGGTACCGAGATTGACGCGTCCGCAGCCCGTGGCCAGTGCGGCTTCGAGGGACGCGTCGTCGCGGATCCCACCGGACAGTTCCACCTGGACGTCGAGCTCCCCCACCACGTCGGCGAGGAGTTCACGGTTCGAGCCGCGACCGAACGCGGCGTCGAGGTCGACGATGTGGACCCACTCGGCACCGTCGTTCTGCCATGCGAGGGCGGCATCACGAGGCGAGCCGTATCCGGTCTCGCTTCCTGCCTCCCCCTGGACGAGGCGAACAGCTTCACCGTTGACGACATCTACAGCAGGCAAAAGGACCAGGCTCACGTGCGACAACCCTAGTCGCTCAGCGGTCGGAACCCGGCTCCGGGTCCTCGGGATCGGGACCGTAGGCGTTGCGGGTCATGCGTTTCGACACGTAGCCCATGGCCGCGATCGCGCCTGCGACGCCGAGCAGCCCGACGATCAGCCCGAGGACGGGGCCCGGCTTCACCACCAGAATGATCGCGGTGGCGAGGACCAGCACCGCGGTGGCGGCGCCCATCGCGTACACCGCGAGCCTGCCGATCGACAGGTCACCGCGCCCGTCCCCGGGTTCGGTCACAGACTGCGAACCCAGTTCCGGAGCAGCTCCGCGCCGGCGTCGCCGGACTTCTCGGGGTGGAATTGTGTGGCGGACAGCGCGCCGTTCTCGACGGCGGCGAGGAACTTGCCCCCATGGTCGGCCCACGTCAGGGCGGGGGGCGCCAGCCGCTCCGGCGTCGGCAGCTCCCAGGTCTGGGCGGCATACGAGTGGACGAAGTAGAACCGGGTGTCGGGATCGATACCGGCGAACAGCGTGCTGTTGTCCGGCGCCTCGACCGTGTTCCACCCCATGTGCGGCAACACGTCGGCCTGGAGCCGTTCGACGGTGCCGGGCCATTCGCCGCAGCCCTCCGCCTCGACGCCGAACTCGACTCCGCGTTCGAAGAGGATCTGCATGCCGACGCAGATCCCGAGGACCGGCCGTCCGCCGGCCAGACGCTGACCGATGATCCGCTCCCCGCGGACCGCGCGCAGTCCCTCCATGCACGCGGCGAAGGCGCCGACGCCGGGAACGACCAGACCGTCGGCTTCGAGTGCGACCTTGTGATCGGATGTGACCTCGACGCGCGCGCCGGTCCGGGCCAGAGCGCGGGTGGCCGAATGCAGGTTGCCGGAGCCGTAGTCGAGGACGGCAATGGTGGAGACGGTCATGACACAACCTTATCCGGCGGCTGCACGACGCCCGAGAGTGCGGCCGACGACCGTCCCGACGGCCGGGACCACCGCGACCGCCGTCGCCGCGACCGCGAACACCCAGGAGTACCCGGCCGCCGACGCGACGGCTCCGAGCGCGAGGGAACCGAAACCGGTTCCGGCGTCGAACCCGATGTTCCATCCGGCGCTCGCCGAGCCGAATCGGGCCGGTCCCGCGGCGGTGAAGATCATGACGAGGGATTCGTTCTGCACCGCACCGAATCCGAATCCGAAGGCCAGGGCCGCGCACACCAGCAGCGGCACCGGCGCACTCGTCGCCGCGGCGAGGGCGAACAACACCAGGCCGAGGCACACGAACGCCAGGGCGGGAACCAGGGCGCGGCCCACCCCCAGCCGGTCGGAGAACGATCCTGCGGCGTACCGCCCGATCAGCGTCGCACCGCTCGAGACGGCGAGGATCACCCCGGCGAGCGAGGCCCGCTCCGAGATCGCGATCGGCAGCAGGCTGGACAGACCGCCGAATGCGGCCGCCGAGATCGCGATCGCGAGCCACGGCGTGAGCAGGACGGCGAGCGGGATGCGGTCCTGCGACGCGCGATCCGCGGGGGCGTGAATCGCGGGGAGCCGCGTGATCGCGACGACCGCGAGAGCGGGAATGAGAGCACCGATCACGAAGACGGGGGTCGCGGACCAGTGCTGCATGATCGCGAGCCCCGCGGGCAGCCCGACCATCTGCGCGGCGGCCACCGCGATTCCCTGCGCACCCGTCGCCCGGCCGAGCATCTGGCGGGGAACGAGTTCGGCGACCAGCGCACTACTGGCGACGGTGAGCATGCCGAAGCCCGATCCGCGGACGGCCGACACGGCCAGCACCGGGATCGCCTCGGTGGACAGCAGGAGGAGCAGCGACGGCGGCCCGAGCAGCATGCAGCCGACGGCGAGCACCCAGCGATGCCCCCACCTGCGCAGGAGCCGGGGCACACCGAGTTGCGTGACGACGGTCGCGGCCATGAACACGGCCGTCACGCTGCCGGCGAGCGTGTCCGAGCCACCGGACAGCGAGACGATCAGCGGCACCACGGGCAGGAGCACCGCCCAGCCACCGAACGCCGCCGCGCCCATCACCATCGCGGCGGGCATGCCGCGGGTGCGGAGCAGGCCGCGGCGCGGCTCCACTGCGACGGGCACTACGTCAACCTGAGAACGCCCGCCACGGCTGCCAGCACCGCCAGTGCCAGCAGCACGCCCGAGGCCAGTTTGTTGAACTTCCACATGGAGTACGCACCGCCCGCCGCGATACCCGCGGCGATGAACAGGACGTAGACGAGGACGACACTCACGAATGCGTCCGGATCACAGGCTGCCCTTGGTGGACGGCACACCCGTGACGCGGGGATCCGGTTCGACCGCCTCGCGCAGTGCGCGGGCGACGGCCTTGAACTCGGCCTCGGTGATGTGGTGCTGATCGCGCCCATAGAGCACACGCACGTGCAGGGCGATGCGCGCGTTGAGCGCGATCGACTCGAACACGTGCCGGTTGATCACCGTCGCGTACGGCACGCCCGGGTACCCGCCGATGACGGCGTGCAGCAGGTGTTCCGGTTCGCCCGTGTGGACGCAGTACGGACGCCCGGACACGTCGACCGACGCGTGCGCGAGCGTCTCGTCCATGGGGATGAACGCGTCACCGAACCGTCGGATGCCCTTCTTGTCGCCGAGCGCCTGACCGAGCGCCTGTCCGAGCACGATCGACGTGTCCTCCACCGTGTGGTGCGCCTCGATCTCGATGTCGCCCTTCGCGTGGACGGTGAGGTCGAAACTCGCGTGGGAGCCGAGCGCGGTCAGCATGTGATCGAAGAACGGGACCCCGGTGGAGACGTCGACGATGCCGGTACCGTCGAGGTTCAGTTCGACGGTGATGCTGGATTCCTTGGTGGTGCGCTCCACGCGGGCGATGCGGTCGGTCATCCTCGGTCTCCTGAGCTGGTGAGTTCGGTGGCGGCGATCTCGTCGCTCGCCACGATGAAGGCGTCGTTCTCGGAGGCCAGCCCGACGGTGGTGCGCAGATATCCGGGGATGCCGACGTCCCGGATGAGCACTCCGCGGTCGAGGTAGGCCTGCCAGGCGTGGGCACTGTCGGTGAACTCACCGAACAGGATGAAGTTCGCGTCACTGGGGATGACACGGAACCCCGTGTCCTCCAACGCCTTCGACACCCGAACCCGCTCCGTGGCGAGTGCGTGCACGCTGCCGAGCGTCTCGTTCGCGTGCCGCAGCGCCGCGCGGGCAGCGGCCTGCGTGACCACCGACAGGTGATACGGCAACCGGACCAGGAGCAGTGCCTCGATGAATGCCGGTGCGGCCGCGAGGTATCCGAGCCGGCCGCCGGCGAAGGCGAACGCCTTGCTCATCGTCCGCGACACGACGAGCTTCGACGGGTACTCGTCGATCAACGTCAGGGCACTCGGCGCGTCGGAGAATTCCGCGTACGCCTCGTCGACGATCACGATGCCCGGCGCCGTGTCGAGGACCCGGCGCAGTTCCGCGATGCCGACGCTGTGCCCGGTCGGATTGTTGGGGCTGGTGACGAACACGACGTCGGGACTGCGCTCGGCGATCGCCGCGGTCGCGGCGTCCACGTCGAGCGCGAAGTCGGCGCGCCGGAAGATCGGCAGCCACTCGGTTTCGGTGCCGTCCGCGATGATCGGGTGCATCGAGTACGACGGCACGAAGCCCATCGCGCTGCGACCGGGACCGCCGAACGCCTGCAGCAGCTGCTGCAGGATCTCGTTGGAGCCGTTGGCCGCCCACACGTTGTCGACCGTCACCGGCACCCCCGTCTGGCGGACGAGGTATGCAGCGAGGTCGGTGCGCAGGGCCACCGCGTCGCGATCGGGGTAGCGGTGCAGTTCCCGCGCTGCCTCCCGCACGGACTCCGCGACGTCGTCGACGAGTGCCTTCGTGGGCGGGTGCGGGTTCTCGTTGGTGTTCAGCTGAACCGGGACGGTCAGCTGCGGCGCCCCGTACGCCGACTTGCCGCGCAGATTCTCCCGGATCGGCAGGGCGTCCACCCCGATCGACGAACCCGGCACGTTCGCCGCGGTCACCGCAGCGCCTCGAACCGCAGCCGCACGGCCTCGCCGTGCGCGGGCAGGTCCTCGGCGTTCGCGAGGGTGATGACGTGGCCGGAGACCTCCTTCAGCGCGGATTCGGAGTAGTCGACCACGTGGATGCCGCGCAGGAACGTCTGGACGCTCAGGCCCGACGAGTGCCGGGCGCAGCCCGCGGTGGGCAGGACGTGGTTGGACCCGGCGCAGTAGTCGCCGAGGCTGACCGGCGCCCACGCGCCGACGAACACCGCGCCCGCACTGGTCACCTTCGTGGCCACGGCGGTGGCGTTCTCGGTCTGGATCTCGAGGTGCTCGGCGGCGTACGCGTTGACCACCCGCAGCCCGGCCTCGACGTCGGAGACCAGGACGGTGCCCGACTGCGTGCCGGACAACGCGGCGGTGACGCGCTCCTTGTGCTTGGTGATCTCGAGTTGCGCGGCCAGCGCCGTGTCGACGGCGTCGGCGAGTTCGACGCTGGACGTGACGAGCACGCTCGCGGCCAACACGTCGTGCTCGGCCTGGCTGATCATGTCCGCCGCGACGTGCACGGGGTCGGCCGTGTGGTCGGCGAGGATCGCGATCTCGGTGGGGCCTGCCTCGGCGTCGATGCCGACGAGACCGCGGCAGAGGCGCTTGGCGGCGGTGACGTAGATGTTGCCGGGGCCGGTGATGAGGTCGACGGGGGTGAGTTCGGCGCCGTTCGTGTCGGTGCCGCCGTAGGTGAGCAGGGCGACTGCCTGACCGCCGCCGACGGCCCACACCTCGTCGACGCCCAGCAAGGCGGCCGCGGCGAGGATGGTCGGGTGCGGCAGACCACCGAACTCGGACTGCGGCGGCGAGGCCACCACGAGGGACCGGACACCGGCAGCCTGCGCGGGGACCACGTTCATCACGACGCTGGACGGGTAGACGGCGTTGCCGCCGGGGACGTACAGCCCGACGCGGTCGACGGGCACCCACCGTTCGGTGACGGTGCCGCCCGGGACGACCTCGGTGGTGGTGTCGGTGCGGCGCTGGTCGGCGTGGACCTTGCGGGTGCGTTCGATCGCGACCTCGAGGGCGGCGCGGACGGCCGGATCGAGTTCGCCGAGGGCGCGGTCCAACTCGGACTGCGGCACCCGCACCTGCGCGGGGCGGACTCCGTCGAACTTCTCGCTGAATTCGAGGGCCGCGTCGGCGCCGCGCTCACGGACCGACTCGACGACGGGGCGAACCTGATGCAGGACCGCGTCCACATCCACTCCACCTCGAGGAAGTGCGGCGCGAAGTTCGGCCGTGGAAGGGGTACGACCACGAAGGTCGGTGCGGGCGAGCATGAGAGGTCCTCTCTGCGGCTGTCGGGACACGGTGTGTCGGACGAGCGGACTGTTCTGCGGAGAACAGGGCTCGACACCGATTATCCAGGATAGGCGCACCCCGTTTTCACCGGTCGGCGGCCGACCGGGTTTCCGTCGACGCCGGTGCCGGCTCGTCCCACACCGGGGCGGGCTGGATCAGCGAGTGGATGAACCGCATCTTCTCCAGGACCGCGGCCGGAAGCACGAACGGATACAGGTCGTGATGCCCCATCGACCTGTTCAGCTGGTTGAGCGCCCACGACAGCGGCAGCCACCAGTCGATGATCTGGTCGAACCCCACGTCACCACTGAGTTCGCTGCTCGTCGTCGCTCCGGCGGGCGCCATCGCGAAGGCTGCCGCGGTATCCAGGGCGTCCCGGATGTGCAGGTAGTGCGCAAAGGTCTCCGCCCAGTCCTCGGCGGGGTGCATCGTGGCGTAGGACGACACGTAGAGCCGGCCCCAGCCCTTCGGCGCGCCCTCGCTGTAGTGACGTTTCAGCGCGGCCTGGTAGTCGCGGTCCGGATCCCCGAACAGGTCCTCGAATCGGGCGCGCTCGGCGTGGTCCCGGATCAGCATCATCTGGTAGTAGTGCCCGACCTCGTGCCGGAAGTGGCCGACGAGCGTGCGATACGGCTCGTCCATCTCGACGCGCAACTGTTCCCGGTGCACGTCGTCGCCCTCGGCCAGGTCCAGGGTGATCACCCCGCCCGCGTGCCCGGTCACCACCGGGGTCCGTGCGCTCGACAACAGGTCGAAGGCCAGCCCGGTGCCGGGGTCCTCGAACTTGGGGACGATCGGGAGACCGAGTTCGTCGAGTTCGAGAACGACCCGCCTCTTGTTGGTCTCGGCGGTCGCGAACGCGGCCAGGCCCTCGTCGTCACCGTCCGCGGGACGCGTCCGCGTCAACCGGCACGACGTGCACAGGCTCTGGGCGTCGTCGTTCCGGACGAGCCAGTTGCACTTCGCCGTGGTGGCATTGCCGCACCGCACCCACGTGTCGCCGTCCACCTCCGCCCGGTCCGCGCCGTCGAGGACGACGATGGACCGGCTCGGCAGGTGGAATCCCAGAGCGCTGTCACATTTCAGACAGAGACTGTTCTCGAACGAAAGTCGTTGGCCGCATTTACGACACATGAAGCTGCGCACTGGTGTTCCCTCGGCTCGTCCCGCCCGCGTCCGAGACACCGGCGAGCGCCACGCTGGTGTGCGCGTCTCCTCGGAGAGTACCGCCGAGGAGACGCGGGGAACCCGACGGCCTAGAGGCGGGTCGAGTGCAGGAACCTCCTCGCCAGGTTTTCCTCGGTGGACGCGCCGGGGGTCCACTCGGTGATCCACGGACCGGTGCCTTCGCTGGGATCGACCACCCCCCGCTCCAGCCACGCATACCGTCCCTCGAGGATCGAGTGCGCGACCTGCTTGTCCACGTCGTCGGTGTTGTGCCACAGACCGTCGAACAGCTTCTCGACCCGCAGTGACGCCTGCCGGCAGAACACGTCGGCGAGTTCGTAGGCGGCCGCGCCCTCGGCCTCGTTCTCCTCGCGCTGCATCTCCGCCTTGACGCAGGTGGCGGACATCGCGAACAGTTCGGCGCCGATGTCCACGACCCGGCCGAGGAAGCCCTGCTGCTTCTCCAGCGCCGCCTGCCACCGGGCCATCCCGTAGAACGTGGAGCGGGCCAGCTTGCGGGAGTGCCGTTCGACGAACCGCAGGTGCTTGGCCAGAACACCGAATTCGCTGTACGCCGTCGGCACCTGGCCCTTGCCTGCCACGAGTTGCGGCAGCCACTTCGCGTAGAAACCACTCGCCTTGGCGGCCGCGCGGGCCTTCGCACCGGTGTCGGCGTGCGGGTCCGCGAGATCGCCCGCCGCTGTGAGGTGCGCGTCCACGGCCTCGCGCGCGACCAGCAGCCGCATGATCTCGCTCGAACCCTCGAAGATCCGGTTGATGCGCAGGTCGCGGTCCAGCTGCTCCACCGGCACCGCCCGTTCACCGCGGGCGGCCAAAGACGCCGCAGTCTCGTATCCGCGACCGCCGCGGACCTGGATCAGCTCGTCGGAGATGACGCAGGCCATCTCGGACGACCACAGCTTGGCGAGCGCCGCCTCGATCCGGATGTCGTTGCGACCCTCGTCGTTCATCTGCGCCGACAGGTCCACCACGGCCTCGAGGGCATAGGTGGTCGCGGCCATGAACGACAGCTTGTTGGCGACGGCCGTGTGCTCGGCGATGGGCTTGCCCCACTGGACGCGGACGCCGGACCATTCGCGGGCGATCTTCAGCGACCACTTCCCGGCCCCGGCGCACATCGCCGGAATCGCCAGCCTGCCGGCGTTGAGGGTGGTGAGCGCGATCTTGAGTCCGTCGCCTTCCCGGCCGATCAGGTTCTCGCGGGGAACGCGGACCTTGTACATGCGGGTGACGCCGTTCTCGATCCCCCGCAGTCCCATGAACGCGTTGCGCCGTTCGACGGTGATGCCCGGGGTGTCGGCCTCGACGACGAAGGCGGAGATGCCGCCGCGGTGACCTTCGCTCTTGGGTACCCGCGCCATGACGACGAGCAGTTCGGCGACGACGCCGTTGGTCGTCCACAGCTTTACGCCGTCCAGTTCGTAGGCTTCACCGCCTTCGATGGGGGTCGCGGAGGACGCCAGCCGCGCGGGGTCGGAGCCGACGTCGGGTTCGGTGAGGAGGAAGGCGGAGATGGCGCCGCGCGCGCAGCGCGGCAGGAACTCGCGCTTCTGCTCGGGGGTGCCGGCCAGCTTGAGCGGTTCGGGGACGCCGATCGACTGATGCGCGGACAGCAGCGCGCCCAGGCTCGGATGCACCGACGCGACGAGCATCAACGCCCGGTTGTAGGCCACCTGAGAGAGTCCGAGGCCGCCGTACTCCTCCGAGATCTTCAGGCCGAAGCAGCCGAGGTCGGCGAGGCCGCGGACGTATTCGTCGGGAATGCGCGACTGGGATTCGATGACGCTGCCGTCCATCTCCTCGCAGTAGGCGCGGAGGCGAATGAGGAATTCCTCGGCCTTTGCGGCGTCCTCCGTCGCCGGCCGCGGGAAGGGATGAACCAGATCCAGCCGGAACCGTCCCAGAAACAGTTCTTTCGCGAACGAGGGTTTGTCCCAGCCGGATTCCCTCGCCTCCTCCGCGACCGCTCGTGCTTCTTCCTCGGTGACCTTGGGAGCTGAGGTGTCGACCATGACGCGCCTCCTACTGGCGGGTAGTCCTACTCACCAGTATCCCCCAATCGGCGCACTCGGGACAGCGTTTCCGCTACTCTTCGGCCGATGCGGACTCCCTCCCGACTCCTGGGCGCCGGCGTGGTCCTCCTCTGCTTGCTGGCGCCCGCCACCGCGGCGCACGCGGCCCCGCTCCCCGACGACTTCCTGTGGGGCGTGGCGACGTCCGGGTTCCAATCGGAGGGTTCCTCACCCGACAGCAACTGGCGGCGGTATTCCGACTCCGGGCGGACCCACGACGCGATCGGCAACTCCGTCGACTTCCGGCACCGCTACACCGAGGACATCACCCGAGCCGCGGACCTGGGTGTCGACGTCTTCCGGTTCGGCGTCGAATGGGCCCGCCTGCAGCCGGTCCCGGGCGTGTGGGACGAGACCGAACTGCGGTACTACGACGACGTCGTTCACGAGATCACCAGCCGCGGAATGACCCCGATGATCACGCTCGACCACTGGGTGTATCCGGGGTGGGTCGCCGATCGGGGTGGCTGGGCCGACCCGGACACTGTCGACTACTGGCTCGCGAACGCGCAGAAAGTGATCGAGCGCTATTCCGGTGTCGGCGCGCTCTGGATCACGATCAACGAACCGACGGTGTACGTGCAGAAGGAGCTGATGTTCGGCGGCATCGGCCCCGACCGGGCGCCGCAGATGCTCGACCGGCTCGTCGAGGTCCACCGCCGCGCCTACGATCTGATCCACGAGAACGACCCGGGCGCCCGGGTGAGCAGCAACCTCGCGTACATCCCGGCCGCCATGGACGCGGTCGACGCCACCTTCGTCGACCGGGTCCGCGACAAGCTCGACTTCCTCGGCGTCGACTATTACTACGGACTGTCCCTCGACAACCTCACCGCGGTAAACGCGGTCACCGACGCCTTCTACGACATCAGCCCCCAACCGGACGGCATCTACCACGCCCTGATGCGGTACACCCGCAAGTTTCCGGGACTACCGCTGTACGTCGTGGAGAACGGCATGCCCACCGACGACGGGAAACCGCGACCGGACGGCTACACGCGGTCCGATCATCTCCGCGATCACGTCTACTGGCTGGAGCGCGCGCGGGCGGACGGCGCCCCGGTGATCGGATACAGCTACTGGTCGATCACCGACAACTACGAGTGGGGCACGTACCGTCCCCGGTTCGGTCTGTTCACCGTCGACGCGCTGACCGATCCCACCCTCACCCGGCGACCGACCGATGCGGTGACGACCTACCGGGAGCTCGTTGCGAACGGGCTCCCGCCCGGCTATGAACCCGAACGCCGTGCCGGTGTCTGTTCCCTCGTGAATCCGCCGCTCAGCTGCATCGATCCCCCGTAGAACGGTTGCCGCCGGGGCGCGACGTACCATCGCCTGGTGTCGTGGCAGATGTGGTGTGCAGTGCTCGGGGCCTCGTGCGTGATCAGTTTGTCCCCGGGGGCGGGCGCGATCGCGTCGATGGCCGCGGGGATGCGGTTCGGGTTGCGTCGCGGCTACTGGAACATCGCGGGTCTCCAGCTGGGGTTGCTGCTGCAGATCGCGGTGGTCGCCGCCGGACTCGGGGCGCTGCTCGCGAACTCGACACTCGCGTTCACGGTGATCAAGTGGTTCGGCGTCGCATACCTGGTGTATCTCGGCATCCGGCAGTGGCGGGCGAGTGCGACCGATGTGTCCGGCGTCGACGGCGAGGTCGCCGAGACCAGCGGTCCGGCGATGACCCTGCGCGGGTTCCTGGTCAATGCCAGCAACCCGAAGGCCGTCGTCTTCATGCTCGCGGTGCTCCCGCAGTTCATCACCCCGTCGGCGCCGCTGCTCCCCCAGTACCTGATCATCGCCGCCACCATGGTCGCGGTCGACGTCGTCGTCATGACCGGCTACACCGGGCTGGCGTCGAAGGTCCTGCGGCTGATGCGGTCACCACGGCAGCAGCGCACCACCAACCGGACGTTCTCCGGATTGTTCTTCGTCGCGGCCACGTTCCTGGCGACGATTCGCCGCGCCGTCTGATCCGTGAGTACTTCTTAACCGCGGGCGGTTAAGAAGTACTCACGGGTGGGGTCACATGTCGAGGCCGAGATCCAGCACGGTGACGGAATGGGTGAGCGCACCGACCGCGAGGTAGTCGACTCCCGTGCCGGCGTACTCGGCCGCGACGTCCAGCGTGAGACCGCCCGACGACTCCAGCTTGGTGCCGGGCGCGTTCGCGTCGCGGCGTTGCACGGCGATCTGCGTCTGCCACAGCGGGAAATTGTCGAGCAGCACCAGTTCGACGTTCTCGGCCAGCACCTCGTCGAGTTGCTCGAGGCTGTCGACCTCTACCTCGCACTCGATGTCCGGTGCGGCGGCGCGCACGGCCCGGAGCGCCGCCACCACCGAACCGGCGGCCGCGACGTGGTTGTCCTTGATCAGTGCCGCGTCGCCGAGGCCCATGCGGTGATTGACGCCGCCGCCCACCCGGACGGCGTACTTCTGCAGCGCGCGCAGTCCCGGCAGCGTCTTGCGACTGTCCCGAATCTTCGCCCCGGTGCCCTCGACCGCGTCCACCCAGGCGGACGTCGCGGTGGCGATGCCGGACAGGTGGCACACCAGGTTGAGCATCGTCCGCTCCGCGGTGAGCAGCCCCTGCGTGGGCGCGCTGACCGTCAGCACGGCCTGACCGGGCACGACCCGGGTGCCGTCGGCGACCCGGTCGAGAACCTCGTAGCGGCCCGCCCCGATCACCTCGTCGAGCACCAGCAGTCCCACGTCGAGGCCGGCGACGGTGCCGTGTGCACGGGAGACCACGGACGCCTTGGCCACCGCGTCGGCGGGGACCGTGGACGACGACGTCACGTCCGGTCCGTACCGCAAGTCCTCGTCCAGGGCGAGACGCACGAGCGCACGCACCTCGTCCGCGTCCAGACCGTCGGGAAGGGCATGGTCGGACATCACAGCACTCCTGTCAGTTGGGGTTCGAGAAGCTCGAGTTCGCCGTCGCGCAGGCGGACGTGCGTGCTGCGGCGCCACTCGTCGGACGTCTGCGGGTAGTCGCTGCGGGTGTGGCATCCACGACTTTCGGTCCGCGCAGCGGCGGCGAGTACCAGTGCTGACGCCGTCAGGGTCAGCACTGCGTCTTCGAGCGCGGTCTCACCCTCGGGCACCGTGCGCGGCGCGCCGGTGAGGGCGGCGGCCACCGCTTCGAGGCCGGCACCGTCCCGGACGACGGACACGTTGCCGGTCATCAACTGCTGCACCAGTTCCCGCGGTGCGGACGGCAGGGCACGCTGCTCGGGGTCGGTTGCCTCGACGCGGACGCCGGCGCGTTCGACGGCCGCGGCGCCGACCCGCTCGCCGACCACCAGGCCTTCGAGGAGACTGTTGGAGGCCAGCCGGTTCGCTCCGTGCAGCCCGGTGCGGGCCACCTCCCCCGCTGCGTAGAGGCCGGGGACGGCGGTGCGTCCGTCGACGTCGGTGACCACTCCGCCGCACGAGTAGTGCGCGGCGGGCGCGACCGGGATCAGATGTTCGCGCGGATCGATCCCGGCTTCCAGGCAGGATGCCGTCACGGTCGGGAACCGCTGCGCGAACCCGGACAGGTGACGCGCGTCGAGGTAGACGTGGTCGTGACCCAGTTTCCGAAGCCTCGACGCGATCGCCCGCGACACGACGTCGCGGGGGGCGAGGTCGCCGCGCGGATGCACACCCGTGGTCACCGAATCGCCGTTCGCGTCGACGAGGATCGCGCCCTCGCCGCGGACGGCCTCGCTGATCAGCGGACGCCGTCCGAGACCGCCGGGGGTGAACAGGACGGTCGGGTGGAACTGCACGAACTCGAGATCGGCGACGGCCGCCCCTGCGTCCAGCGCGAGAGCGATGCCGTCCGCAGTGGCTCCGGGCGGGTTGGTACTGCAGGCGTACAGCTGCCCGAGCCCGCCGGTCGCCAGGAGGACGGCCGGTGTGTGGACGACGCCGAGTCCGCGCGGCGAATCCACGAGCACGCCGGTGACTCCGCGCGCATCCGTGAGCACGCGTACGGCGCAACTGTCGAACAGGACCGGAAGACCGGCGGCACCCAGGGCGCGCTGCACCTCGGCGCCCGTGGCGTCCCCGCCTGCGTGAATGATCCGCCGGGTACTGTGCCCGCCCTCGCGGGTGCGCGAGACGGCGCCGTCACGGCCTCGGTCGAACACCGCGCCCAGATCGGTCAGCGCGGCCACGGCATCACGGCCGCCCGCCACGATCGACCGCACGCCGTCCTCGTCGCACAGGCCCACCCCGGCCTCGCACGTGTCGGCGACGTGCGACTCGACCGAATCGGTGACGGCGTCACCCACCACCGCGATACCGCCTTGCGCGTACTGCGTGGCGGTGTCCGTCGCCCCACCCTTGCTGACGGTGAGCACGGTCAGCCCGCGCAGCGAGGCGGTGCGTGCGGCCGTCAGTCCGGCCACACCACCGCCCACGACCACGAGGTCGGCGTGCTCTTCCCAGGAAATCCCCCGGGCCGGGCTGCTCACTCGCCGCCGCCCGGGTTTCCGATCTCGATCATGCGCTGCACCGACTTGCGGGCACGCTCCGCGGTCGCGAGATCGACGTGAACCTCGTCCTTGCCCTCGAGCAGGCAGCGGAGCAGGGCCGCGGGGGTGATCATCTTCATGTACGGGCAGGACGCGCGGTCGTTGACGGCCTGGAAGTCGACCTCCGGCGCGGCCTTGCGGAGCTGGTGCAGCATTCCGACCTCGGTGGCCACGAGAACCTGCTTCGCCCCGGTCGCGCGGGCGGCGTCGAGCATGCCGCCCGTCGACAGGATCTTCACCTTGTCCGCGGGCACGAACCCTTCGCCGGCCAGGTAGAGAGCCGAGGTGGCGCAGCCGCATTCGGGGTGCACGAACAGTTCGGCACCGGGGTGCGCCTTGGCCTGCGCGGTGAGCTCGTCGCCGTTGATGCCGGCGTGGACGTGGCACTCACCCGCCCAGATCTGCATGTTCTTGCGGCCGGTAACACGCTTGACGTGAGCGCCGAGGAACTGGTCGGGCAGGAACAAGACCTCACGGTCGGGGTCGATCGACGCGACCACGTCGACGGCGTTGGACGACGTGCAGCAGATGTCCGTCAGACCCTTCACCTCGGCGGTGGTGTTGACGTACGACACGACGACGGCGTCGGGGAACTCCGCCTTCCACTCACGCAGCTGATCGGCGTTGATCGAGTCGGCCAGCGAGCAGCCCGCGCGCTCGTCGGGGATCAGCACGGTCTTGGCGGGGCTGAGGATCTTCGCGGTCTCGGCCATGAAGTGCACACCGCAGAACACGATGGTGTCCTCGGGGGCTTCGGCCGCGATGCGCGAGAGTGCCAGGGAGTCGCCGACGTGGTCGGCTACGTCCTGGATGGCGGGCAACTGGTAGTTGTGTGCAAGGAGGGTCGCTCCCCGCTCACGCGCCAGCCGTTTGATCTCGGCAGCCCACTCTTCGCTCGCCTCGACGCCCGCGTAACCGCCGGGACCGTCCTGAATCTGCGGGTTGGTACCCGCCCACAACGTCGTGGTCGTCATGGCTTGCTCCTTCACCGTGAACTCGGGCGGGCTGGCCCGAATTTCCGCAATCGAGGTTTTCGACTTAGGATCGAAAACATGCCCAATAGTAACACCACGCATGAAGTGCTTACCGCGGTGTTCCAGGTTCGCCACTTCCCCGACCACATCACCGCAGGTCAGAGCGGTGATGTGCGTCACGCGGCGGGCACGGGCGAGCTCGCTGTGCTGCTGTGGCAACGGGCCCTCGATCCCCAGGCAGGCGCCTGGTCCCTGCCCGGCGGACTGCTCCACGCGGACGAGGACCTCACGACCTCCGCGCGACGCCAGCTGGCCGAGAAGGTGGACGTGCAGGAGGTCTCCCACCTCGAGCAGCTGTCGGTGTTCAGCGATCCGCATCGAGTGCCCGGCCCGCGCACCATCGCGTCGACCTTCCTCGGGCTCGTCCCCCTCCCCGCCGACCCGCAGCTGCCTCCGGACACCGCGTGGCATCCGGTGTCCGCGCTCCCCGAGACGGCGTTCGACCACGGCACCGTCGTGCGGCACGCGCGGACCCGCCTCGCGGCCAAGCTCTCCTACACCAACATCGCGTTCGGTTTGGCCCCCGACGAGTTCTCCATGTCGACACTGCGTGAGATCTACTGCGCCGCACTCGGGTACCAGGTGGATGCGACCAACCTCCAGCGCGTCCTCGGACGACGTGGGGTGCTGACTCCCACCGGGAACACAGCGCCGTCGGGCCGCACCGGCGGGCGCCCGGCCGCGCTCTACCGGTTCACCGACTCCACCCTGCGGGTGACCGACGAGTTCGCGGCACTTCGACCGCCGAGCTGACCGCGCACGTCAGGCCGCCTCCACACGTCCGGGCGACGGAGTTCGGCGCCGCCACGCCGATGCGATCGCCGGCTCCGCGCCGAGCACCGAATCGATGCGGCCGAAGCGGCCGACGACGCGGTCGAGGAGCCGCTCGACCTGCCGGGGGTCGGCCGGATCGGCGGCGACGGCGAGCAGCCGGTGACTGGACATGCCCGGCATGATCCGGACCAGTTCCGCGACGGTGCGGGCGGTCACCGCGACGCACCAGCCGGACTCGAGCAACTCCTGCGCGGTGCGCGTGCCCTGCTCACTACCCGCAGCGGTCACCAGCACGACTCCGCGGATCGGGCGGGCTTCGTTCGTACGCATCATCTTCGCCTCCTGAGGGATCGACACTTCCGATTCCAGGAAAGCGCGGGTACTCGAGTGCGCGATGAGGGCACGCTGTGAGTTCGCCGGGAGCCGGTCTCACGCCTGGGCGAGCCCCCGCCAGAACGTGTCCGATGCGGCGGTGACGACTTCGTCCACCGGCGCGCCGTCGAGCATTCCGCCTGCGGCGAGGGTCGCGATCCCGTGGAACGTCGCGAACGCGACGAGGGCGATGCGCGATGCGTCCCCGGGTCCGATGTCGCCCGCGGCCTGGGCTTCGGTCACGATCCGGACCGTCAGGTCCATCGAGGCGTGGCCGGCCTCCACGACCTGGGAGGCGGCTCCGGGCGCGTGCTTGTTGCCGTACATGAGGGCCAGCAACTCCCGGTGTGCGAGCGCGAAGCTCACGTAGGCGCCGGCGAGCGCGGCGAAGCGGGCCCGGGCGTGGGGTTCCGCCTGCTCGACGGCGCGTTCGAGGGCGGCGGTGAGGCGCAGGAAACCGGACTCCGCGAGTGCGTCGAGCAGCGCCTGACGGTCCCGGAAGTGCTTGCTGGGTGCGGCGTGGCTGACCCCGGCCTCGCGGGCGAGCTGCCGCAGGGAGAGTCCGTCGACGCCGTCCTTCTCGAGCGTGCTCTCGGCGCGCGCGAGCAGCACCTGGCGAAGACTCCCATGGTGGTAGGGCTGTTCGGCGACGGACATACCGCTAGCCTAACAAGATGTTGTCATTGACTACATAGATGGCACTGACTACATTCGAGGACACCCCACCGCTAGGAGCAGACATGTCCTTCGACGCATCCGGAACCACCGTCCTCATCACCGGCGCGAGCGCGGGCCTCGGAGTCGAATTCGCCCGCCGGTTCGCCGGCCGGGGTGCAGATCTCGTCCTCGTCGCCCGCCGCGCCGACCGGCTCGAGCAACTCGCCACCGAACTCCGCGCCGCGCACCACGTGTCGGTCACCGTGCTCCCGTTCGACCTCGCGACACAAGGCGCCGGGGAGCGATTGCGCAGCGAACTGACCGCCCGCGACATCCGCGTCGACTCACTGATCAACAACGCGGGATTCGGGACGCACGGAGATTTCGCGTCCGCCGACCTGGAGCGCCTCACCTCCGAGATCCAGCTCAACGTCACCACCCTCGTCGAGCTGTCGCACACGTTCCTGCCCGACCTGCTCCGGGGACGCGGCGCACTCGTGAATGTGGCGAGCACCGCCGCGTTCCAGCCGACTCCCGGCATGGCCGTGTACGGGGCGACGAAGGCGTTCGTCCTCAGCTTCACGGAGGCGTTGTGGGCCGAGGCGCGAGGGACGGGCCTCACCGTGCTCGCCGTCTGCCCGGGCCCCACGCGCACCGAGTTCTTCGACGTCGTCGGCTCCGAGGACGCCGCCGTCGGTCGCATGCAGACCGCGGATCAGGTGGTGACGACAGCGTTGCGCGCCCTGGACCGGCGCAGCACCCCGCCGAGCGTCGTCTCCGGGCTGATGAACTGGGTGTCGTCGATCAGCACCCGATTCGCGACTCGCCGCATCGGCGCTCTCGCCAGCGGGCGCCTCCTCGGGGACGTGCGGATGCGGACCTCGATCACGAAGTAAGGGTCGCGTCGCGCTCTTCCGGCTCGTCGAGTTCGACCGGAGGATCGCCGACGCCGAGATCGTCGTACGGGTTGAGCGCGGCGAGCACCAACGTCACGACGCAGGCGACGAGCGGCTGGAAGATCAGCACCAGGAGGGTCCCGATCCCCGGCGCGACCGCCACGACCGTGCCGGCGGTCGAGGTGTCGGGGTCGGGGAACCGCAGCGCGGCCACACCGATTCCACCGAGCGCCATCACACCGGCCCCGACCACACTGCCCGCGAGGACGGCGCCCAGCGCGACCGGGCCGCGACTTCTCCGCGCCGTCCACGCCGCGACCGCGGTGAGGATGCCGACCACCAGGCCCGCACACGCGAACATCCCGATCGCGTCGAACCGGTGCACACTCTCCCCCGTCAGCGACACCCCGCGGTCGGGGGCGACCACCAGCAGGTGCTCGGGCGGTGCGAGGACTCCCCACAGCACACCGGCGAGCGCACTCGCCACCACCGTCCCGCAGAAGATTCCGGCGGCAGAGCGAAGCCTGAAGCGCGGGAGCGTGGTCACCCGTCCGACGCTACCGCCGTCCGCCGCAGATCGAGTCGAACACACCGTGGCGGGAACATTTCGCCCACCAGCCGTCCGGGCTGATCTGCACCACCATCCGGCGGCCGCACGCCTCGCAGAAGCGGGGCGGTTCGAGCCCCAGCTGCGCGGCGGTGGGGACGGCGTCGTCCACACCGGGCACCACGCGCCGGCCGGTGTACGGGTTGTAGCGCTCCTCGGGGCGGTCGACCCGCTCCTCGGGGCGGTCGACCCGATCCTCGGGGCGGTCGCCCATGATCGCCTCTACCATGATCGTCACAGGGTGTCGTTCAGTGCCTTGATCGGCATCTGCAAATCGACGAGCAGGTCGAGATCCTGTTCGGCCGGCCGGCCGAGGGTCGTGAGGTAATTGCCGACGATGACGGCGTTGATGCCGCCGAGGATGCCCTGCCTGGCCCCGAGGTCGCCGAGCGTGATCTCGCGGCCGCCCGCGAACCGGAGGATGGTGCGGGGCAGCGCGAGGCGGAACGCGGCCACCGACTTGAGGGCCTCGCTCGCCGGCAGGACCTCGAGGTCGCCGAACGGGGTTCCGGGGCGCGGATTGAGGAAGTTCAGCGGCACCTCGTCGGGTTCGAGTTCGGCAAGGTTGGCCGCGAACTCGGCGCGCTGCTCGAGGCTCTCGCCCATGCCGAGGATGCCGCCGCAGCACACCTCCATGCCCGCCTCGCGCACCATGCGGAGGGTGTTCCACCGCTCATCCCACGTGTGGGTGGTGACGACGTTCGGGAAGTGGGACTTCGACGTCTCCAGGTTGTGGTTGTAGCGGTGCACACCCATCGCGGCGAGCTGGTCGACCTGCTCCTGGGTGAGCATGCCCAGTGAGCAGGCGATCTGGATGTCGACCTCGTTGCGGATCGCCTCGATGCCGGCAGCGACCTGGGCGAGCAACCGCTCGTCGGGGCCGCGGACGGCGGCGACGATGCAGAATTCGCTGGCGCCGGATTTGGCGGTCTGCTTGGCGGCCTCCACGAGCGACGGGATGTCGAGCCACGCCGCGCGCACCGGCGACTGGAACAGGCCGGACTGCGAGCAGAAGTGGCAGTCCTCGGGGCAGCCGCCGGTCTTGAGGCTGATGATGCCCTCGACCTCGACCTCGGGACCGCACCACTTCATGCGCACGTCGTGTGCGAGGGCGAGGAGTTCCTCGAGGCGGTCGTCGGGAAGTTGCAGGACCTCGAGCACCTGGCTCTCGTCGAGCGCCTCACCGCGCTCGAGAACCTGCTCACGCGCGAGGGCGAGGATGTCTGTCTGTACCGGGGCCGATGTCACACGTATCTCCTGGAAAATGGGCCGATCACGTGCCGTGGATCGACTGAACCGAAAAATTGAACACCGTACAAGTTGAACGGTGTTCACGTTAGATCCGTGGTGGAATACTGTCAAAGCCGAAGCGGGCTTTTCGACGAGATTGGGAGATCACACAGTGCAATTGCGACGCGGCGACGTACTCGACGGCGCAATGGCCATCCTCGACGAGTTCGGCCTCGCCGACCTCACGATGCGCAGACTCGCGACGGCCCTCGGCGTGCAGCCGGGCGCCCTGTACTGGCATTTCCCCAACAAGCAGACACTGCTCGGGGCCCTCGCCGACAAGATCCTCGAAGACGTCGACGCCCCGGTCACGGCCCCCGGCTGGGACGCGGAGTTCACCGAACTGGCCCACCGGCTCCGCACCGCGCTGCTCGCCCACCGCGACGGCGCCGAACTGGTCTCCGCCACCTACGCGTCCCGGATGACCAACTCCCGGGTCCGGGAAAGCTTCGCAGCAGTCGGCCTGCGATCCGGACTGTCCCGCGAACACGCGGAACTGTCGTCCTACTCGCTGCTGTACTACGTTCTCGGCCACACGGTCGACGAGCAGTCGCGGGCGCAGATGGAGTCGGCAGGCGCCCTCACCCGGGCGGCCCTCTCACCCGACGCGCCGCAGTCCCCGATCGCGGCGTACGACGAGGATCTCCTCGACGGCGATCCGGCGGTCCGGTTCGACTTCGGCCTGTCGCTGTTCGTCGACGGGATTCGCGCACGCTTGAAAGACTCCGCCCACCGCCCCTGAGCGCGCACAATTGAGTCGACGTCGCGTCGTCCACTCGAGGACCGCGCGGCGCCTCCGACGGCCAAGGGACGGACGCGATGACGTCTTCACTCGGCCGCCGCACCGGAACGGTTCTCGCGGCGGCACTCACACTGTCGCTCCTCGGCGCGCCCACCCCGGCGGCAGCACAGACTGGCGGCGATCCGGGTGTCGTCGTCGTCGTGACGCCGGTGGCGCCGGACGCGCAGCCGCCGGGCGTCGCCGACGCCACGTACGTCACCTACTGGACGACGGGGCCGATGAACGAACCGGCGCTCAGCACCGGCGCGGTACTACTGCCCCCCGGTGAGGCGCCGCCCGGCGGGTGGCCCGTCGTGTCCTGGGCCCACGGAACGGTCGGCATCGCTGACAAGTGCGCACCGACGGTGACGGGAAAACTCGTCGGACCGTACGTCCAGCACTGGCTCGACCAGGGCTACGCCGTCGTCGCAACGGACTACGTCGGCCTCGGCACACCCGGTGTGCACCCGTACCTGGACGGCCCGACGGAGGCGCACAGCGTGATCGACATGGTGCGCGCCGCGCGGACCATCACGCCGTCACTGTCGAACCGTTGGGTCGCGATCGGCCAATCGCAGGGTGGCCACGCCGCTCTCGTCGCCGCCTCGATGGCCACGACGTACGCACCCGACCTCGACTTCCGGGGCACCGTCGCCACCGGCGCCCCGTCCAATCTCGAGAACCTCGCACCACTCGTCGGCCCGGGTTTCCCGCAGCTCCCCCTCACCGGAAGCACGGTGTTCGTGGCGTACGCGCTCGCCGGACTACGCGCGTCGCGGCCCGACCTCGACGTCGACAGCTACCTCACACCGCTCGGCGTCGACGTTCTGAATCGCGTCGAATCGCTCTGCTACGAGGAGGCGGCCCCGCAACTCGGCGGGATCTCGATCGGACAGTTGATGTCCCGCCCCCTCGACGACCCGGCGGTCCTGGCGGCGCTGCGCACCACACTGGGAGTTTCCGTGCGGGGCTACGACCGGCCGCTGTTCATCGGACAGGGACTGTTCGACGACGTCGTCCCCATCCCCCTCACCTGGAAACTCACCGCCGACCTCGCCGCGAACGGGCAGCAGTTCGTGTTCCGGACGTATCCGACGGGGCATCTCTACACCATGCCCGCGTCCCTGCCCGATACCAGTGCGTTCGTCCGGAGCCTGTTCAGCTAGTAGTATCCACTGGTAAGACCACTTGACCTCTTACCTGTTGCCGACCTAATGTCGTGGTCATGATGTTCGAGCCGATCGCGCGGAAATCCGCCTCCACCGAAGTCTTCGATCAGATCACCGCGCGTGTGCTGGGCGGCGACCTCGCCGCCGGCGACGCCCTGCCGAGCGAGCGACGCCTGGCCGAAGCCTTCGGGGTGTCCCGGCCCGCGGTCCGGGAGGCGATCCAGAAGCTGGCCCAGGCCGGACTCGTCGAGGTCCGGCAGGGCGACGCCACCTCGGTCCGCGACTTCCGGCAGCACGGCGGGCCCGAGCTGCTGTCCCAGCTGCTGGTCCGCGACGGCGTACCCGATTGGGCGGTGGTCCGGAGCGTTCTCGAGGCCCGGCGGATGATCGGCGTGCAGGTCGCGCGGCTCGCTGCGGGCCGGGCGACCGACGAGTCGGGTGCCGCTCTCCGCGAAGCCGTGGATCACCTCGCCTCCGACAGCGACGCGGTCGCGCAGCAGGTCGGCGCCCTGGCCTTCTGGGAGCGTGTCGTCGACACGGCCGATTCCATCGCATTCCGGCTCATCTTCAACAGCCTCCGCAACGCGTACGAACCGACCATGACGGCGATGGCCGCCGTCATGGTCGCGGAAGTCGGACGCACCGACCTGTATTACGAGCTGGCAGACGCGATCTCCGTACACGACGAAGTCGCCGCGGCACAGACCGCCACCACACTCCTCGACCTCGGAACGGCAGCCGTCACGGCCGTGATCGACGCGCTCCACCACCACGATTCGGAGAAGGACACATGACCACGAAACCTTCCGCAGATCGCCGCCAACGCAGGTCGATCACCCTGCGCGACGCCGCAGACCAGTTCCGCCGCCACCCGTCCCCGTGGATGATCGGCGGCATGCTGGTCGCCGCGGTGGCCGCCCGCCTGATCGTCGGCGACTGGCAGCTGACCGATGCCGTGCTTCCGCTGGTGATGCTGGCCGTGTTCCCGTTCGCCGAATGGGTCATCCACGTCTGCATCCTGCACTGGAAACCCCGAAAGGTCCTGGGCCTCACCGTCGATTCGCTGCTCGCCCGGAAGCACCGCGAGCACCACGTCGACCCCCGGGACGTCCCGCTGGTCTTCATCCCGTGGCAGACGCTGATGTGGCTGATTCCGATTCTCGTAGCCGTCTCGCTGCTCGCGTTCCCGCGCACCGGACTCGGACTGACCTTCCTGGTGGTGCTGAGTGTCCTGGGCGTCCTTTACGAATGGACGCACTACCTCATCCACAGCGACTACAAGCCGAACTCCCAGCTGTACCGCGCGGTCTGGCGCAACCACCGCCATCACCACTACAAGAACGAGCACTACTGGTTCACCGTCACCACCGCGGGAACCGCCGACCGGATCCTGGGCACCGACCCCGACCCCGAATCGGTCGAGAAGTCGCCCACCGCCCGCAACCTCCACGCCGTGCGCTGACGCGCCCGTGAGTACATGTTAACGTCGGGCGGTTAATAAGTACTCACGGGTGCCGGAGGCGCTAACCGCGACGAAAGAGCTTGTTGCCCAACCAGACAACCGGGTCGTACCGGCGGTCGACCACCCGCTCCTTCATCGGAATGATGGCGTTGTCGGTGATCTTGATGTTTTCGGGGCACACCTCGGTGCAGCACTTGGTGATGTTGCAGAGTCCGAGACCGAACTCCTCCTGTGCCGCGTCACGACGATCCGCGGTGTCGAGCGGGTGCATCTCCAATTCGGCTACGCGGATAAAGAAGCGTGGGCCGGAGAACGCCGGCTTGTTGTCGTCGTGATCACGGACGACGTGACAGGTGTTCTGGCACAGGAAGCACTCGATGCACTTGCGGAACTCCTGTGACCGTTCGACATCGACCTGCTGCATTCGGTACTCACCCGGCCCGAGCCCCGGCGGCGGGGTGAACGAGGGGATCTCCCGAGCCTTCGCGTAGTTGAACGACACGTCGGTGACGAGGTCCCGGATGACGGGGAACGCCCGCAGCGGCGTCACCGTCACCACCTCGTCTTCCGCGAACGTCGACATCCGCGTCATGCAGAGCAGCCGGGGCTGGCCGTTGATCTCCGCGGAACACGAGCCGCACTTGCCCGCCTTGCAGTTCCATCGCACCGCCAGATCCGGGGTCTGTGTCGCCTGCAACCGGTGGATGATGTCGAGCACCACCTCACCTTCGTTGACGGGAATGGAGTAGTCCTGGAGGGCGCCGCCGTCGGCGTCGCCGCGCCACACCCGGAACCGTGCGTCGTAACCCATCAGGCCTTCCTTCCCGGATGTTCCGCGAGTTCGGCGTCGGTGTAGTACTTGGCCAGCTCCTCGATATCGAAGAGCTCCAGCAGTTCTGCGCGCATCGGCAACTGGGGCTCGCGGGTGACGGTGACGTCGGGTACCACAGCATCGGGATGCGCGGACATGTCGCCGACCACGCTGCACACCAGCAGGGTGTTGCGCCAGTCCGCTTCCATACTGGGGTGGTCGTCGCGGGTGTGTCCGCCGCGGCTTTCCGTGCGCAGCAGTGCCGCCTGCGCGACGCATTCGCTGACCAGCACCATGTTCCGCAGGTCCACGGCGAGGTGCCATCCCGGGTTGAACTGGCGGTGCCCCTCCACCTCCACGCCCCCGATCCGGCCCTTGATCTCGGTGAGTTTCTCCAGGGCGCGGACGATCTCGTCTTCCTTCCGGATGATGCCGACGAGGTCGTTCATGGTCTGCTGCAGTTCGGTGTGGAGCGTGTACGGGTTCTCGGTGGTGCCTCCCTCCCCGACCGCAGGATCGAACGGCGACAACAGCATCCGCGCCGCCGCATCCACCGCGTCCGCGGACACGACCGGCCGTTCCTGCAGCGACTTCACGTACTCCGCCGCCCCCAGTCCGGCGCGACGCCCGAACACGAGAAGGTCGGACAGCGAATTGCCGCCGAGCCGATTGGAGCCGTGCATCCCGCCCGAGCACTCCCCCGCGGCGAACAGACCCGCGACGCTGGACGACCCGCTGTCGGGGTCCACTTCGATGCCCCCCATCACGTAGTGGCAGGTGGGTCCGACCTCCATCTGCTCCTTGGTGATGTCGACGTCCGCGAGTTCCTTGAACTGGTGGTACATCGAGGGCAGCCGCCGGACGATCTCGTCGGCGGGCATCCGCGACGCGATGTCGAGGTATACGCCACCGTGCGGGGTCTGCCGTCCGGCCTTGACCTCGGAGTTGATGGCCCGGGCGACCTCGTCGCGGGGCAGCAGATCCGGTGTGCGGCGGTTGTTGTCGGAATCCTTGTACCAGCCGTCGGCCTCTTCCTCGGTCTCCGCGTACTGGCCTTTGAACACCGGCGGAATGTAGGAGAACATGAACCGGTCGCCCTCGGAGTTCTTCAGGACGCCTCCGTCGCCGCGGACGCCCTCCGTCACGAGGATGCCCTTGACGCTGGGTGGCCACACCATGCCGGTGGGGTGGAACTGGACGAACTCCATGTTGATGAGGTTGGCGCCGGCGCGCAGGGCGAGGGCGTGACCGTCGCCGGTGTACTCCCACGAGTTCGACGTCACCTTGAACGACTTGCCGATTCCACCCGTGGCCATCACGATGGCGGGCGCCTCGAACAGGACGAAACGTCCACTCTCACGCCAGTATCCGAAGGCGCCCGAGATCCGGTCGCCGTCCTTGGTGAGTTCGGAGATGGTGCACTCGGCGAAGATCTTGACCCGGGCCTCGTAGTCGCCGGTGGCGGCGAAATCCTCCTGCTGCAGCGACACGATCTTCTGCTGCATGGTGCGGATCAGTTCGAGTCCGGTTCGGTCACCGACGTGCGCGAGCCGCGGATACGTGTGGCCACCGAAGTTGCGCTGGCTGATCCGGCCGTCCGGGGTCCGGTCGAACAGTGCGCCGTATGTTTCGAGTTCCCACACCCGGTCGGGCGCCTCGCGGGCGTGCAGTTCGGCCATTCGCCAGTTATTGAGGAACTTGCCGCCGCGCATCGTGTCCTGGAAATGGGTCTGCCACGTGTCCTTCTCGTTGGCGTTTCCCATCGCGGCGGCGCAGCCACCCTCTGCCATGACCGTGTGTGCCTTGCCGAACAGCGACTTGCAGACGACGGCGACGGACAGGCCCTGCTCCCGGGCCTCGATGACGGCTCGCAGTCCGGCGCCCCCGGCACCGATGACCACGACGTCGTACTGGTGCCGTTCGACTTCCGTCATTCCACTCCCTCTTCGGTGAAGTCAGTTGATCAGGCGCAGGTCGGAGATGGTCCCGCTCGCCACGAGCATCACGTAGAAGTCAGTGATCATCAGCGTGGCGAGGGTGGTCCAGGCGAGCTGCATGTGCCGGGTGTTCAGTGTGCTGACCCAGGTCCAGAGCCGGTACCGGATCGGGTGTTTGGAGAAGTGGGTGAGCCTGCCGCCCATGACGTGCCTGCAGGAATGGCAGGAGACGGTGTACGCCCAGAGCAGGATCACGTTGCAGACCATGATGAGTGTGCCGAGCCCGATTCCGAAACCGCCGTCGGCGCCGTGGAACGCGCGGATCGCGTCGTACGTGTTGATCAGCGAGACGACGAGTGCGACGTAGAAGAAGTAGCGGTGTGCGTTCTGGACGATCAGCGGCAGGCGCGTCTCACCCGTGTAGGTGCTATGGGGCTCCGCGACCGCGCACGCGGGCGGCGAGAACCACACCGACCGGTAGTAGGCCTTGCGGTAGTAGTAGCAGGTGAGCCGGAAGCCGAGCAGGAACGGCAGCACCAGGAACCCGAGCGGGATGATCATCGGCAACTCGCCGATGGGCGTCCCGAAGTCGCTCGAACCGGGCACACACGAATCGCTCAGGCACGGCGAGTAGAACGGCGTCAGGTAGTGATAGTCCTCGACAAAGTACGCGGTGCGGACCCACGACCGGACCGATGCGTACACCACGAAGACGGACAGGCCGAGCACCGTCAGCAGCGGGGCCAGCCACCACCGGTCGGTGCGGAGCGTGCGTTCCGCTATCCGGGCACGCGTCGGCGCCCCCACACCGGCACTTTCGGAATCCTTCGGCGGCGCGCTCATCCGCGCTCGTAGTGGAGCCCGCCCAGCCCCTCGTCATCGATACCGAGCCACATCGACGCGTCGTACGGGGTGTCAGACACCTTGATTCGCTCCACCGGTTCGCGGTGGACGACGTTCGGCGGCGAGGAGTCGAGTTCCCGCGCGTCGATCTCGAGCCGCTCCAGATCGTTGCTCAATCGCCGCACGGATGCGGCGTCGCCGTACATCGATCGCAACGAACCGACAGCGCGCCGAAGGCGGTCGATGGTGCGATTCAATTCGAGCATTTCGGAGGTCGACATGTGACCCCTCCCAACCCAGCCGGATGTAGCCGTGACATGAATCACACTACCGATATTCGGAGGAGACGGTGCCGCTTTCGGAACCTCGGAAACTCCGTTGCGATGAATTTCGCGGGGCAGCCGAGTCCATATCTGCAGGACCACTGACAACGCACACCCACCGGGAGGACATCATGGCCGACGCCACGATCGGAAGCATCCTGCTCGCCAGCACTCACCCCGACCGACTACGGGACTGGTACACCGCCGCGTTCTCGCCGAAGGTCGAACGCACCCCCGGCGAACCGGGCTACGACGTCCTCGACTTCGACGGCTTCTACATCATGCTCGACCGGCGCGACGACGTCGGTGACACGAATCCCGAACCCGGTCGCGTCCTCCTCAACGTCGAGGTCACCGACGCCCGCGCCGCAGCAGACCGGATCGACGAACTCGGTGCGACGTGGCTGTCCCCGCTCGAGGATCGTGACGGCAGCTGGTTCGGCACCGCCGTGGACCCCGACGGCAACTACGTCCAGATCATCCAGCTCAGCGCGCAGGCGCGGGCCGAGATGTCCTGACCGACAGCACGGAAAGAGAACAGTCATGTTGAGCAATGCGAGAGCATTCAGCGGATTCGCCGTCGACGACATCGCCGCGGCCAAGTCCTTCTACACCGACACCCTGGGCATCGAGGTCACCGAGGAGCAGATGGGTCTGCTCGGCCTGCATCTCCCGAAGGGGCCCGTGGTGCTGATCTACCCCAAGCCCGACCACACACCGGCGACGTTCACCGTCCTGAACTTCGCCGTCGACGACGTCGAGAAGGCCGTCGACGCGCTCACCGAGCGCGGGATCCAGTTCCTGCGGTACGACGGTTTCGATCAGGACGACAAGGGAATCATGCGCGGCAACGGACCCGACATCGCCTGGTTCACCGACCCCGCGGGCAACGTGCTGTCGGTGCTCTCGGAGTCCTGACGGCCGCGGCGGCTCAGCGTGCCGTGACCGTCGCCTTCAGCCAGGTGCCGTCGAACCACGTGGACGCGGCCGCGCCGAACGACGCGGAGGCGAGGCGTCCGCTGCCCGCAGGCACCGAGCCGACGACGTCGACCCCCGTGACGGCGGGCAGGTCGTCGAGATTGCACCGCTCGGCGAGCCCGGGCTCGTCCGGCCACGACCCGATCACGGTTCCGGCGCAGGCGAGACCGGCCGCCGAGAGAGCCCGGATCGTGAGCTCGGTGTGGTTGAGCGTGCCGAGGCCTGCCGCGGCGACCACGACAGCCGGAGCGTCGAGGGCGCGCGCGAGATCGACGAGCGTGAAGCCGTCGGCGCCCAGCCGCACCAGCAGGCCGCCTGCACCCTCGACGAGCACCAGATCGTGCCCGTCGTCGAGCGCGCGGACCGTCTCGACGACGTCCGCGCACCGCAGCATCGGCAGGCCGCTGCGCCGGGCCGCGGTGTCGGGGGCGAGCGGTTCGGGGTAGCGGGCCAGCTCCACCACCGCCGTGACACCGGACAGTCTGGTCACCTCGGCCAGATCGCCCGGTTCTCCCGGGGCGACGCCGGTCTGCGCGGGCTTGCACACCGCCACGGACAGGCCGGCCTCGCGTGCGGCCGCGGCGAGCGCCGCCGTGACCACCGTCTTGCCGACGTCCGTCGACGTGCCGGTGACCACCAGGATGCTCACGCCGACGCTCCCGCCAGGACGTCGGTCAGCACGGCTTCGATCCGCGCCAGCTCGTCCGCGTCGAGCGTCGCGCGCGCGGTGAGCCGCAGACGCGACGTGCCCTCCGGCACCGACGGGGGCCGGAAGCAGCCGACGTGCAGTCCCTGTTCGCGGCACGCGGCGGCGGCGTCGACGGCGCGTTGTGGGTCGCCGAGGATGACGGAGACGACGGCGGACTCGGGTGCCCCCGCGCCGGTGAACCGCGCGAGATCCCGTGCGCGGGCCAGCACGGACTCGGCACGGTGCGGTTCCCGCCGCAGAACGGCGAGCGCCGCCCGTGCCGCACCGACGGCCGCGGGGGCCAGTCCGGTATCGAAGATGAACGTGCGTGCGGCGTCGACGAGATGCGCGCGCACCTTCTCCGACGCCAGCACCGCACCGCCCTGACTGGCCAGCGACTTCGACAGCGTGGCCGTGACGACGATGTCGGGTTCGCCGGCGAGCCCCACCTCGTGCACGAGTCCGCGGCCCCCTGCGCCGCGGACTCCGACGCCGTGCGCCTCGTCCACGACGAGGAACGCCCCATGGTCGCGGCACACCCGATGAAGGTCGACGAGGGGTGCGAGATCACCGTCCGCGCTGAACACCGAATCGGTGACGACCAGCGCCCGCTCCTCCGGCCGGGTGGCCAGTGCGCTGCGGACGAAGTCGAGATCGGAGTGCGGTGCGACGGCCACTCGGGCCCGGGAAAGCCGGCACGCGTCGACCAGCGACGCGTGGCTGCCCGCGTCGGAAACGATCAGCGATCCGGCGCCGGACAGTGCGGTGACGGCACCGAGATTCGCGGTGTACCCGGAGGAGAACACCAGCCCGGCCTCGGCGCCGACGAACTCGGCGAGTTCCGTTTCGAGGAGTTCGTGTTCGGTGGTCGATCCCGTGACCAGACGCGAGCCGGTGGCCCCCGCACCCCAGCGGCGCAGCGCGGTCATCGCGCCGTGCAGCACCTCCGGGTGCCGTACGAGTCCGAGGTAGTCGTTGGACGCCAGATCGATCAGCGCGTTGCCGGGCGTGCGTGGACGCAACTCGCGGCGCAGTCCCGCGGCGCGCCGCTGGTCCTCGACGTCGTCGAGCCAGGTGGTGAAGGTGCGGTCGGTACTCACCCACGGCACGATACGCGACTTGAACGGTGTTCAACCCGGGTGGGCCCGGTTTTCTCCGGGTGGCTAGGGTCGAGACCGTGACCTCCCCGAGCCTGTCCGTCGACGACATCACGTCCCTCGATGCCGCGCTGCTCTGGCATCCGTACGGCGCCTTCCCCGCCTCGACCACCCCGCTCGTGGTGGCCGAGGCGAGCGGGACGCGCCTCACTCTCGCCGACGGACGCGAACTCGTCGACGGCATGAGTTCGTGGTGGGCCGCGGTCCACGGCTACCGGCATCCCGTCCTCGACGCGGCGGCGACGGCGCAGCTCGGGCGGATGAGCCACGTCATGTTCGGCGGGCTCACCCACGAACCCGCCGCGCGGCTCGCCCAGCTGCTCGTGGCGATCACCCCGGACGGCCTCGACAAGGTGTTCCTCGCCGATTCCGGTTCGGTGTCCGTCGAGGTCGCCGTCAAGATGTGCCTGCAGTACTGGCGCAGTCGCGGCAGGCCGGAGCGACATCGGCTGCTCACCTGGCGCGGCGGGTATCACGGCGACACGTTCGCCCCGATGAGCGTCTGCGACCCGGACGGCGGCATGCACTCCCTATGGACGGACGTCCTGGCACGGCAGGTCTTCGCCGGACCCCCGCCCCGCGAGTTCGACCCGCAGTACGTCGCGGAGTTCGAGCGCCTGGTGGCCTCGCACACCGACGAACTGGCGGCCGTCATCGTGGAGCCGGTGGTGCAGGGCGCCGGTGGTATGCGCTTCCACGACCCCCGGTACCTGTCGGAGCTGCGGCGGATCTGCGACGAGCACGGGCTCCTGCTGGTGTTCGACGAGATCGCGACCGGTTTCGGCCGCACCGGCGAGCTGTTCGCCGCGGACCACGCCGGGGCCCGCCCCGACATCATGTGCGTCGGCAAGGCCCTCACCGGCGGATACCTGACCCTCGCGGCGACGCTCTGTTCCACCGACGTCGCCGAGACCATCAGCGCCGGGGACGCCGGCGGGCTGATGCACGGTCCCACGTTCATGGCCAACCCGCTCGCCTGTGCCGTCGCGGTGGCGTCGATCGAACTCCTGCTGTCGCGCGACTGGCGAGGAGAGGTCGAGGACGTGCGCCGCGAGCTCGAATCGGGACTCGCGCCGGCCCGGGAACTCCCCGGCGTGCGGGACGTCCGGGTGCTCGGCGCGATCGGTGTGATCGAACTCGCCGAACCCGTCGACATGCGGGCCGCCACCGACGCCGCGGTGGCCGCCGGGGTCTGGTTGCGGCCGTTCCGGAACCTGATCTACGCGATGCCGCCGTACGTGTGCACCACCGACGACGTGCGGAAGATCACAGCCGGAATGCTTGCTGCCGCACGGAGCTCGACCCTGGGCCGTTAGCCCGCTCTCGTCGAGCTGAGAGCAACGCGAACGCGGGCTAGTGTTCTCGATATGGAAGCAAGCGAGTCGACCGGAACCACGCCCATTCCCGTGTGGCCCGGCAGCGCCTACCCCCTGGGTGCCACGTACGACGGGGCCGGGACGAACTTCTCCTTGTTCTCCGAGGTCGCCGAGGCGGTCGACCTGTGCCTGATCGCGAAGGACGGCACGGAGACACGCGTGCGCCTCGACGAGGTCGACGGCTACGTATGGCACGCGTACCTACCGACCGTCGTCCCCGGTCAGCGGTACGGGTACCGGATCCACGGCCCCTGGGATCCCGCGGCCGGGCACCGCTGCGACGCCAGCAAGCTCCTCCTCGACCCCTACGGCAAGGCGTTCGACGGAGAGTTCGACGGAGACCGGTCCCTGTTCTCCTACGATATCGAGGCACCCGCCGAGCCCGCCCCCGAGGAATCGGAGGACGCCGCCCTGATCATCGACACGGACGACGACATCGAGGCCGAGGACGACGCCGAGCTCGTAGCGGACGCCGAGGACGACGTCTCGGCGCCGGGACTGCCCGGACACGACTCGCTCGGCCACACGATGACGACGGTGGTGATCAACCCGTTCTTCGACTGGGCTGCCGACCGCGCACCGAAACACCCGTACCACGACACCGTGATCTACGAGGCCCACGTCAAGGGCATGACGGCGACGCATCCCGGTGTGCCGGAAGAGCTTCGCGGCACGTATGCGGGCCTCGCGCATCCGGTGATCATCGACCACCTCGTCGACCTCGGCGTCACCGCGATCGAACTGATGCCGGTGCATCAGTTCATGCACGATCAGACGCTGCTCGACAAGGGGCTGCGGAACTACTGGGGCTACAACACGTTCGGGTTCCTCGCCCCGCACACCGGGTATTCGTCGGCGGAGAAGCCGGGCGCCGCGGTGTCGGAGTTCAAGGCGATGGTCCGCTCGTTCCACGAGGCGGGCATCGAGGTCATCCTCGACGTCGTCTACAACCACACCGCCGAGGGCAACCACCTCGGTCCGACCATCTCGTTCCGCGGCATCGACAACGCCGCCTACTACCGGCTCGTCGACGGCGACGCCGAGCACTACATGGACTACACGGGCACCGGGAACAGTCTCAACGCCCGGCACCCGCACACGCTGCAACTGATCATGGACTCGCTGCGGTACTGGGTCACCGAGATGCACGTCGACGGATTCCGGTTCGACCTCGCGTCCACGCTCGCCCGTGAACTGCACGACGTCGACCGGCTCTCCGCGTTCTTCGACCTCGTCCAGCAGGATCCGATCGTCAGCCAGGTCAAGCTCATCGCCGAACCGTGGGACATCGGCGAGGGCGGGTACCAGGTGGGCAATTTTCCGGGCCTGTGGACGGAGTGGAACGGCAAGTACCGGGACACGGTGCGCGACTACTGGCGCGGCGAACCGGCGACGCTCGGCGAGTTCGCGTCCCGGCTCACCGGCTCCTCCGACCTCTACGAGGCGACCGGGCGCCGCCCCGGCGCGAGCATCAACTTCGTCATCGCCCACGACGGGTTCACCCTGCATGACCTGGTGTCGTACAACGAGAAGCACAACGACGCCAACGGCGAGGGCAACAACGACGGCGAGAGCCACAACCGGTCCTGGAACTGCGGTGTCGAGGGACCGACGGACGACCCGGAGATCCTCGATCTGCGCGGACGGCAGAGTCGCAACATCCTGGCCACCCTGCTGCTCAGCCAGGGGACGCCGATGCTGGCGCACGGCGACGAGATGGGCCGCACCCAGCAGGGCAACAACAATGTGTACTGCCAGGACTCGGAACTGTCGTGGATGGACTGGTCGCTGGCGGACTCCAACGCCGACCTCGTCGAGTTCACCAAACGGGTGATCGCGCTGCGCATGAAGAATCCGGTGTTCCGTCGTCGCCGGTTCTTCGAGGGCACCCCCATCCGCAGCGGTGACCAGACCCGCGACATCGCGTGGCTCACCCCGGCCGGTGAGGAGATGACCCCCGAGGACTGGGACAGCGGCTTCGGGAAGTCCCTGGCGGTCTTCCTCAACGGCGAGGGCATCCCCGAACCCAACCACCGCGGTGAGCGGGTGGTCGGCGACTCGTTCCTGCTGTGTTTCAACGCCCACGACGAGGAGATCGAGTTCTCCACGCCCAACTCCGACTACGCCGACGAATGGGCGATCGTGCTCGACACCGCCGTCCCGACGGGAGCGAAGGAAGCGGTGATCAAGGCCGGGAATCCGCTGCAGGTCGAGGCCCGGTCGCTGGTCGTGCTGCGCCGGACCGCCTGAGCCGGGGACGACGATGTCGATCACGGCCACCTACCGGCTGCAACTGCGCGGTGACTGCTTCACCCTGTCGGATGCCGCCACCGTCGCCGACTACCTGGACGACCTCGGGATCTCGCACGTCTATCTGTCGCCGATCCTGACGGCCACCACCGGGTCGACCCACGGTTACGACGTCACCGACGTGACCCGCGTGTCACCCGCGCTCGGCGGGCGGGATGCGCTGGCCGCACTGTCGAAAGAGGTGCGGGGCCGCGGCATGGGCCTCGTCGTCGACCTCGTCCCCAACCATGTGGGTGTCGCGAATCCGCGTGAGAACGCGTGGTGGTGGGACGTTCTCACGCACGGTCGCCGCTCCGAGTACGCCGAGTTCTTCGACATCGACTGGAGCGACGACAACGGCGTAGGCGGCCGGCTCGCGCTGCCCGTCCTCGGATCGGACGCCGATCTCGAGTCGCTGACCGTCGACCACTCGGGACCCGAGCCGTTGCTCGCGTTCTACGAGCACCGCTTCCCGATCAGTCCCGGCACCGACGCCACCGAGCCGAAGGCGGTGCACGACGCGCAGTCCTACCGCCTGGTCCCGTGGGACTCCGGGCTCATCGGGTACCGCCGATTCTTCGCGGTCAGCGAACTGGCCGGCATCCGTCAGGAAGACCCGCGCGTGTTCGAGGCCTCGCACCGAGAACTGCGGAGCTGGGTGGCGGACGAGTTGATCGACGGAGTGCGCATCGACCATCCCGACGGGTTGTCCGATCCGGCCGAGTACCTCGACCGGCTGCGCGGCGTGATCGGCGCGGACCGGTGGCTCGTGATCGAGAAGATCCTCGGCCACACCGAACCATTGGACGACCACCTGCCGATCGAGGGGACCACCGGCTACGACGCACTGGCCGAACTCGGCGGCGTCTTCGTCGACGCGTCAGGAGCTCCCGCGCTCACTGCCCTGTCTGCGTCCCGCACGGGTGACCGGGGCGACGCGACATGGATTCACGAGCACGAAACCGCGATCAAACGCGACGTCGCCGGCACCATTCTCGACCCGGAGATCCGGCGCCTCGTCCGCGCCGTCCGCGCCGAGACCGGCACCGACTGCAGCGATGCGGACCTGCGCGACGCCGTCGTGGACGTCGTCGCCGCCATGCCCGTGTACCGATCCGACTACAGTCCGCTGGCCGGGCTGGCGAAGCGCGTGATCGGCGACGCCGCGCGGCGCGAACCGCAACGGTCCGACGCGCTGTCCGCCCTCGCCGCCGCCCTGATCGCCGGCGGTGAGGCGGCCACCCGCTTCCAGCAGGTGTGCGGCGCGGTGATGGCGAAGTCCGTGGAAGACTGCCTGTTCTACCGCACCGCCCGGCTGGTGTCGCTGCAGGAGGTGGGTGGCAATCCGGCGAACGTCGGCATCTCCCCCGCCGAATTCCACCTGGCCGCAGCCGAGCGAGCCACCCGGTGGCCGCGGGCGATGACGACGCTCTCGACGCACGACACCAAGCGCGGGGAGGACGTCCGGGCCCGGATCGGCATCCTGTCGCAGGTGCCGGACCTGTGGGCGGAATGCGTCGATCAGTGGGAACGCATCGCACCCAGCCCGGATCCCGTCACCGGACTGTTCCTGTGGCAGAACCTGTTCGGGGTGTGGCCGGTCGACGGCCGGGCCGCGGGCGACGTGCCCGACTTCCGCGACCGTGTCCACGCCTACGCGGAGAAAGCGGTCCGCGAGGCCGGGACCCGAACGTCGTGGCACGACGTGAACGAGGAGTTCGAGCGCGACCTCCACGGCTGGCTGGACACGGTGATCGACGGCACGGTCGGCAAGGCGCTCGGTTCGCTGTGCACCCAGCTGGCCCCGCACGCCTGGTCGGACTCACTCGGTCAGAAGCTCCTGCAGCTGTGTGGACCCGGGATCCCTGACGTGTACCAGGGAACCGAGCTGTGGGAGGACTCGCTCGTCGACCCGGACAATCGCCGTCCCGTGGACTACGACGTACGACGGACCGTGCTCGCGGGACTCGACACTCCTCCGCTCGATGCGACGGGCGCGGCGAAGATGCACGTCGTCCGGGCGGCATTGCGCTTGCGCCGGGAACGTCCGGACAGTTTCGTCGGCGGGACCTACACGCCGGTCTTCGCGTCGGGGACCGCGGCGGAGCATCTGATCGGCTTCGCCCGCGGACAGCAAGGGTGGGCGCCGGACGTCGTGGCACTGGCCACCCGGCACACCGTCGGTCTGGAGCAACGCGGCTGGGGCGACACCACCGTGCCCCTCCCGGACGGCACCTGGACCGACCTGCTCACGTCCGCGACGTACTCTGGCGGCCGCGTCGACACGTCGACACTGTTCGCCCGCTATCCCGTTTCGCTTCTTGCCCTGTGAGTACTTCTCAACCGCCCGCGGTTAATAAGTACTCACAGGGGTACTGGCTGTTGTATGTCGCGACGTGTGGTTGCCCGGGCATACGGAGGGCCGGAGGTCCTCGCGGTCGTCGACGCGGAGGTTGTGAGTCCCGCCCCCGGCGAGGTGGTGGTCGACGTTCGCGCCATCGGGGTCAACCCGATCGACTACAAGCTCTACAGCGGCGCGTTCGGCGCCGACCCGGACGCCTTGCCGATGCGGCTGGGTAGTGAGGCTGCGGGCGTCGTCGGCGAGGTGGGCGACACCGCGGCGGGGCCGGTGGGCCCGATCTCGGTGGGCGACGAGGTGATCGTGTATCCGGTGGCCGAGGCGTACGCGGATCGGCTTGTCGTGTCCGGTGATTCGGTGATCCCGAAACCGGCGTCGTTGCCGTGGAACGAGGCTGCCGGACTTCTCGCGGTGGGTGCCACCGCGGTCGACACCCTCGACACGGCGCACGTCGGCGCAGGCGACCTCCTGCTCGTGCACGGAGCGGCCGGCGGCGTGGGCTCGTTCGTCGTGCAGTTGGCGCGGGCCCGCGGTGCCACGATCATCGGCACGGCGCGCCCCGAGCACCACGACTACGTCCGCTCGCTCGGCGCGACGCCCGTGTCCTACGGCGCCGGCCTGGGCGATCGGGTCCGCGTCCTGGCACCGGACGGGGTGGATGCCGTCATCGATACCGCGGGCAGTGACGAGGCGATCGACGTGTCCGTGGACCTGGTGCAGGACGGGTCGCGGTTGGTGACGACAGTTCCCGGGCCCCGGCCGGCCGACGCCGGTTTCCGGATCGTGGGCGCGCTGGGGCCGGAAGGGATGGAACCGCGTAAGCGGGCCCGCGTCTTCCTCGTCGACCTCGCGGGCAACGGGGATGTGCGGGTGCGCGTCGCGCGCACGTACGCGCTGTCCGAGGCGGCGCGCGCTCACGCCGATCTTCGGAAGCCGCACGCGGCGGGCAAGTTCATCCTGCTGCCGTAAGCGGAACCATCAGTGGAGCAGACTAGCCCGGATCGTCGCTTTCACCCAGTTCCGATACTCGTCTACGTCCCACCCGCACTGCCGGCGCAGCATCGAGTACACCTGCGGCGACACGACCGTGAACAGCACGTCGGCGGCCCGCTGGACCGAGATCTCGGGACGCAGCAGTTCGTGCGCGGCGAGTCCCTCGGCGAGCGTCATCGCATTCTCGGCCGAGGCCCGCGCTCCCTCGTCTGCGAACCGCCGCATGTCGTCGTCCGCTCCCGAGGATTCGATCGACGTCGTCATCAGGGTCCCGGCCCGCTCCAGGACGTCGGTGCTGAATCCCACCATCTGGTCGAGGATCCGTTCGACCGGGTCGCCGTCCCGGGGCACGGGCGTGTGGGCCGCGGCGGTATCACCCTCGATGGCCGCGTGCAGTGCCTCGTGGAACAGTTCCGCCTTGCCTCCGGGGAATGCGGTGAACACCGTGCGGTTCGACACCCCGGCGGCCTCGGCCACGTTCCGCACCGTCGTGCTGACGTATCCACGTCCGATGAACAGCCGGGCCGCGGCATCCCGGACGAGGAGACGGGTCCGGCGCGCCGATTCCGCACGCAGCGGCGAACTGTAGGACCTCTTGGCGGTTCCGGGCATGGGCTCACGATAGACGCATTCGATACATCAATCGTGCAGCCAATGTGACACAGCGTTTCGCCGCGCATCAACCAGGCGAAACGCCCGATACCTACGACTTCGGGTGTTCCACCCAGGCATCGGATCCGGGAAACACGAGCGCCTCGTGGCCGTCGTCGTACCGGACGAGATAGGGCGGTTCGCCGTTCTCTCCGTGTACCTCCACGACCTCGGCGGTCGTCTCGTGCACTCCGACCACCCTGCCCTGAACGTGCAACCGGTCTCCCACTGCTACGTGCATGACTGCTCCTCGCGACGTTCGAGTCCGTACTCTCAGCTTGCTACTTCCGGAACCGGGGCGAAAGGGCCGACTCGCCGCCATCTCTGCCGCCGTGTGCCATCGTGGGGACATGGCTACGTACCGATACCTCGACAAGGACCGTAACGTGCTCGAGGAGCACGACTTCGGCACCGTGCAGGACGCCGAGGAACACCGTTTGTCAGTTCTCGGCGCCGAGATCATCGAGGAGGTCGAGGACTCCGGCACGCCCGAGAGCTGACTGTCCTGCGCGGCCCGCCGCGTCGAGGCATGCTGATCGGGTGCACACATTCGAGGTATGGGCCCCGATTCCGGAATCCGTCCGCGTGGAGGTCGACGGCCGACGCCACGACATGACCCCGTCACCGGACGGGTGGTGGCGAGCCGACGTCGACGCATCGCCCGATTCCCGATACGCGTTCCTCCTCGACGACAGCGACACCCCACTTCCCGACCCCCGGTCGCCGCGACAGCCCGACGGCGTGCACAGCGCGTCCCGACTCCACACCCTCGACGAGAGCCTCTGGACCGATTCGCGGTGGACCGGGCGGCAGCTCGCCGGCTCCGCCGTCTACGAACTGCACGTCGGCACGTTCACTCCGGAGGGCACGTTCGCGGCCGCCGTCGACCGGCTCGACCACCTCGTCGAGCTCGGCGTCGATTTCGTGGAACTGATGCCCGTCAACGGTTTCAACGGCACCCACAACTGGGGATATGACGGCGTTCTCTGGTACACGGTGCACGAGGGCTACGGCGGGCCGGACGGGTTGCAGACTCTCGTCGACGCGTGCCACGCCCGCGGTCTCGGCGTGGTCCTCGACGCCGTGTACAACCACCTCGGACCGTCCGGCAACTACCTCGACCGGTACGGCCCGTACCTGGCGCAGGGCGCCAACACATGGGGCCGGAGCATCAATCTCGACGGACCGGACAGCGGCGAGGTACGCCGCTACATCATCGACAACGCGCTGCGGTGGTTCCGCGAGTTCCACATCGACGCGCTCCGCCTCGACGCGGTCCACGCGCTCGTCGACCACACCGCCACCCACCTTCTCGAAGACCTGGCCATCGAGACCCGCCGGCTGTCCGCGCACCTGAGGCGGCCGCTGACGCTCATCGCCGAGAGCGACCTCAACGATCCGCGCCTGATCACGTCGCGGTCGGCAGGCGGCTGCGGACTCGACGCCCAGTGGGACGACGACGTGCATCACGCCATCCACGCCGCCGTCTCGGGCGAGAGGCAGGGCTATTACGGAGATTTCGGTTCGATGGCCTGCCTCGCCGACACCCTGCGTCAGGGGTGGTTCCACGCGGGCACGTTCTCGACGTTCCGCGGTCGCACTCACGGCAGGCCGCTGGACACCCGCCGGACCCCGGCCAGTTCGCTGGTCACGTACACGTGCACGCACGATCAGATCGGCAACCGGGCGATCGGCGACCGCCCCGGCACGTATCTCGATTCCGGGCAGCTCGCCGTGAAGGCCGCGCTCGTGCTGTGCTCGCCGTTCACGCCGATGCTGTTCATGGGTGAGGAGTGGGGTGCGAGCACCCCGTTCCAGTTCTTCACCTCCCACCCCGAACCGGAACTGGCGCGGGCGACGGCGGAGGGGCGCAAGGCGGAGTTCGCGGAGCACGGCTGGAGCACGGACGACGTTCCCGACCCCCAGGACCCGGAGACGTTCGAGCGGTCCAAGCTCGACTGGGACGAACTGGTCCGCGAACCGCATGCCCGGCTGCTCGACTGCTATCGCTCGTTGCTGCACCTGCGACGGGAGCGCGCCGAGCTGACGGACCCGTGGCTCGAGAACCTGTCCGTCGACTACGACGAGGCGGAGCAGTGGATCGTTGTGTACCGCGGCGCACTTCGTATCGCGTGCAATCTGGGTGCCGAACCGGTGACTGTCCCGGTCGGCGGCTCCCCCGTGCTGTGGTGGGAGCCGCCGACGCAGGACGAGACCGCGTCGGCGACGGTGCTACCGGGTCACTCGTTCGTAGTGCTCGACAGCTCGCCCTGACGGTCCCGCAGCATCCGCAGGACGAGGATCGCGGTCGCGAACAGGATCACGGCCGTCGCGCCGGCGGCGACGTGCATGCCGTCGACGAACGCCGACTGCGCGGACTCCAGGAACACCGCCCGGGCCGTCTCCGGGAGGTGCTGGGCCTCCGCGACCGCGGCGCCGAGCGTGCCCTGCGCGGGCTCGACCTGTTCCGGCGGCAGCATCGACGTGTCGAGGCCGTTCCGGAAGATCGCCATGACGACGCTGCCGAGTACTGCGACACCGAGTGCGATACCGAGTTCGTATGCGGTCTCGGACACCGCGGAGGCGGCGCCGGCCCGTTCGGGCTCGACGGCGCTGACCACGAGGTCGGACGTCAGGGTCAGTGCGATACCGACACCGGCGCCGGCGAGGCCGAAGCCGATCACGAACATCGTCGGGGCACCGTCCACGCCGAGTGTGAGCATCAGTGCCGCACCCACAGCCGCGATCGCGAGACCGCCGCCGAGCACGTGCGAGGTGGCCCACCGGCGCACCATCCAGGCCGCCGCGAGTGCGGTGACCGCGCTCATCAGCATGCCGGGCAGCATCAGCACGCCCGACTCGAACGCGCTGTTACCCAGCACCAACTGCAGGTACTGCGAACCGAAGAACAGCACACCGGCCAGCGCGAAGATGGACAGCAGGTTGGTGAGGACGGCGGTCGAGAACGCCGGTTTGGCGAACAGGCCGATGTCGATCATCGGGTCCTTCATCGCCTTCTGCCTGCGCACGAACACCACACCGGACACGACACCGACGAGTCCGACGGCGAGGAGCACCGGGTCGACACCGTGCACCACGGTCTCCTTGACCGCGTACACCAGCAGCAGCATCGTCGTCATCGACAGCGCGGCGCTGAGCAGGTCGAAGCGCCCCGGGGCAGGGTCCTTGGACTCGGGGATCACGAGCGGTCCCACGGCGATCAGAACCAGCATCACGGGGATGTTGATCAGGAACACCGAGCCCCACCAGAAGTGCTCGAGCAGCCAGCCGCCGATCAGCGGGCCCGCCGCGGTGCCGCCACCGGCCATCGCACCCCACACGCCGATGGCGAGGGTCCGCTGGCGCGGGTCGACGAAGATCGTGCGGATCAGACCGAGTGTCGCGGGCATCAGCGTCGCACCCGAGATTCCCTGCAGAACACGGGCCGCGATCAGCATCTCGGGTGTCGGCGACCACGCCGCGATCAGCGAGGCGATACCGAATCCGGCGGCGCCGAGGAGCAGCAGACGACGCCGTCCGATCCGGTCGCCGAGCGTGCCCATCGTGATGAGCAGGCCGGCGAGGACGAACGAGTAGACGTCGATGATCCACAGCAGCTGCGTGCTGCTGGGTTCGAGGTCGGCGCTGATGAACGGCAGTGCGAGGTCGAGCACTGTGCCGTCGACGGCGATCAGGAGGACGGCGAAGGCCAGGACGACCAATCCGAGCCAGTCTCGGCGTGATGCGGAGGACTGACCTGGAGCGCCGTAGGCGTCGTTGATCCCGCGATCCGTGGAGACAGACATTTATCTTCCTGCGACTTTCCGATTCGAGAGCTGGCACGGCGAGAACCGTCCAGCCGGTACAGTTCCGATACATTACCGTGAACCGTCCGGACGGTAAAGTTATTTCCCGGGTACAGTCCCTCACCATGGCTGCCGGTACGCGCGATCGAATACTCGACGCCCTCGAGAAGCTGCTGCTCGACGTGGGAATAGCCCAGGTAACCCTCGAAGCCGTCGCTGCGGAGGCCGGGGTGTCCAAGGGCGGACTGCTCTACCACTTCCCCAGCAAGGAAGCGCTTCTCGCCGCGATGGTGCGCCGGCTCGGCGAGCGGGCCGACGCCCAGCTCGCCGACGCCGTGTCCGGCGGCACCTCGCTGTCCGAGTGGTATCTGCAGGTTCCCGACGCGAGCACCACCGAGGAACTCGCCCTCTACCGTTCGACCATCGCCGCGCTACGGAGCGTCGACGGTCAGCACGACGAGATCCAGAAGGCCGTTACCGAAGTGATGCGCGGCTGGGACGAAGGTCTCCAGAGCGAGATCGACGATCCCGTGCAGGCCGAGATCGTGCGCCTCGTCGGCGACGGCATCTACCTAGCCGCTCTGCTCGGGCTCCCCATGCCCGAGCCCGAGCTGTACAAGAAGGTCGTCGCGCGGCTGCTGCAGAAGTAGCGGCTCAGGTGAGGTAGCGGTACGCGGGGCTCCCCGGCTCCAGGCGTTCCACCTGCATCCGGGACTGCTCCATCCGCTCGAGCAGCTCGCCGAGTCCCTCGGCCTTACCGAGTTCGATACCCACCAGGGCGGCGCCGGTCTCCCGGTTGTTGCGCTTCACGTACTCGAACAGGGTGATGTCGTCCTCGGGGCCGAGCACCTCGTCCAGGAAGCGGCGCAGCGCACCCGGCTCCTGCGGGAAGTCGACGAGGAAGTAGTGCTTCAGGCCGAGATTCACCAGCGAGCGTTCCAGGATCTCGCCGTACCGCGAGACGTCGTTGTTGCCGCCGGAGATCAGGCACACCACCGTGGATCCCGGCTCGAACGTGATGTTCCCGAGGGCCGCAACCGACAGGGCACCTGCGGGCTCGGCGATGATGCCCTCGTTCTGGTACAGCTCGAGCATCGCGGTGCACAGCGCACCCTCGTCGAGGTTGGCCATCACGAAGCTCTCGGGATCGAGCCGGATCGTGGTGGACCGGTCGGCCTGGCCCAGCGACGTGTGCGTCACCACCTCGGCGCCCAGGGCGGACACCACGGCGTAAGGAAGGTCGCCGACGCGCTTCACCGACGCGCCGTCGACGAACGGGTCGATCTCCGTCAACGTCACGGGACCACCGGCCACCAGAGCCGCCGTCATCGACGCAGCCCCCGTCGGTTCCACCCCGACGATGGCCGTCCGGGGTGCATGCGCATGCAGATACGTGGCGATGCCGGCGATGCACCCGCCACCACCGACGGGGACCAGTACGGAATCGGGGGCCGCGCCGAGCTGCGCGAGGATCTCGGCGGCGATGGTGCCCTGTCCGGCCGCGGTACGGGCGTCGTCGAACGGCGCAACCATCGTCGCGCCCGTCCGCCGCACGTCGGCGGCGGCCGCGGCCGCTGCGGCGTCGTACGTCTCCCCCGTCAGGATCAGCTCGACGAACTCGCCGCCGTGCGCACGGATGCGATCACGCTTCTGCTTGGGGGTGTTCGACGGAACGTAGATGCGGCCCGTGATTTCCATTGTCCGGCAGGCGAACGCGACGCCCTGCGCATGGTTGCCCGCGCTGGCCGTCACCACTCCGGCCGCACGCTCGCCGGCATCGAGCTGGGCCATGAGGTTGTAGGCGCCGCGCAGCTTGTAGGAGCGGACGACCTGCAGGTCTTCGCGCTTGAGGTAGACGTTCGCGCCGGTCAGCGACGACAGTCGCTCGCTCCGCTGCAATGGGGTCGCGTCGATCACGTGGGAAATTCGCTCGATGGCCGCGTCGATGTCGCCCACTGTCAGGGGCGAGGTGATGTTCTGGGCTGCGGTATCGGGCGATGTGGACACCCGGATATGTTCCCACTCTCCAGCCATGGGATACCAGTCGGGTTCAGCCGCGCGGATCGAACTGGGACGGTCGCGGCACATTGCGGACGTTCGACTTCGCCATCTTCACGGCCTCGCCGACGCCCCCGTTCATCACCATCTTCGACAGCGCCAACGCGAAACCGGTGACCTGCCCGCCCGTGATCGTCGGCGGCAGCGACAACGCCAGCGGGTCCGTGACCAGATCGACGAGCGCCGGTCCGTCGTGGTCGAACGCCTGCCGCAGGCCCGATTCGATGTCGGCCGGATCCTCGATCCGGCGGGCGAAGATGCCCAGTGCCGACGCCACCGCCGAGTAGTCGACGGGCGCGACGTCCACCCCGAAATCCGGCAGCCCGTCCACCAGCATCTCCAGCTTGACCATCCCCAGAGTGGAATTGTTGAACACCACGATCTTGACCGGGAGCCGGTACATCGCGACCGTCACCAATTCCCCCAGCAGCATCGACAGCCCGCCGTCGCCCGACACGGACACCACCTGCCTGCCGGGCGCGCACACCTGCGCGCCGATGGCGTGCGGCAGGGCGTTCGCCATCGATCCGTGCAGAGCCGAGGACAGGAACCGCCGCGACCCGTTCGGCGTCAGGTAGCGCGCCGTCCAGACGTTCGACATTCCCGTGTCGGTGGTGAAGATCGCATCCTCGGCGGCGAGGTCGTCGAGGATCGACGCCGCATATTCGGGGTGGATCGGGATGCGCTGCTTGGCGGGTTTCGTGTACGCGCCGACCACCTTGTTCATCAGCGTCCGGTGCTTCTCGAGCATGTCGTCGAGGAATCGGCGATCGTCCTTCCGCCGGATCAACGGGGCGAGGGCACGCAGTGTGCTCGCCACGTCGCCGTGCACCGCCAGATCGACGTTCGTTCTTCGGCCGATTCGCTGTGCCGCCCAGTCGATCTGCGCGGTGCGGACTCCGTCGGGCAGGAATTGGTTGTACGGGAAGTCCGTTCCGACGAGCAGCAAGAGGTCGGCGCCATGCATCCCGTCGTGCGCCGCCCCGTATCCCAGCAGTCCGGTCATTCCGACGTCGAAGGGGTTGTCGTACTGAATCCATTCCTTGCCGCGAAGCGTGTGGCCGATCGGCGCACCGATCGTGCCGGCCAGGCTCAGCAACTCCTCGCGAGCCTCCCGCACACCCTCACCGGCGAAGATCGCAACCTTTCCCGCCGCGTTCACTGCGTCGGCGAGCGCCTGCACGTCCGCCTGGTCGGGCACGATCGCCGGGGCGCCGGTGCGCGGCACCGACGGCGCATTTCCCTCGGCGGGGCGGTCCGCGATGTCGCCCGGCAGCGTGATCACCGCGACGCCGGACAGCGCGGTCGCGTGCGCGATGGCGGACGCCGTCACGCGCGGCGCCTGAGCGGGACTTCCGATCAGCTCCGCGTACCGGGAGCACTCGACGAACAGGCGGTCCGGGTGGGTCTCCTGGAAGAAGCCGAGTCCGATCTGCTCGCTCGGGATCTGCGCCGCGATCGCGAGTACCGGCGCCCCCGAGCGGTCCGCGTCGTACAGACCGTTGATCAGGTGCAGGTTTCCCGGGCCGCACGAGCCGGCGCAGACCGCCAGCTTGCCGGTGACCTGCGCTTCCGCGGCCGCGGCGAACGCCGCGGACTCCTCGTGACGCACGTGGATCCAGTCGATTCCGCCCTTCGCCGCGCCGCCCGAACGCCGGACCGCGTCGACGATGGGATTGAGGCTGTCGCCCACGATTCCGTAGATCCGCTGGACGCCGGCGTCCTGGAGTTGACGTACCAGCTGATCGGCAACGGTTTTCGCTCTCATCGGGCCTCCGGTCGGGGGACGGTCGAACGGCGAAGGACAGCGGCGGTGCGGCCGTCAGGCGGTTTCGAGCACGAACACCGGGATCTCCCGATCAGTCTTCTTCTGGTAGTCGGCGTAGTCCGGGAACGCGGCGACGGCGCGTTCCCACCACGCGGCCTTCTCGTCACCCGTCACCTCACGGGCCACCATGTCCTGTGTGGTCGAGCCGTCGCGGAGTTCGACGTGCGGTTCGGCCTTCACGTTGTAGTACCAGACCGGATTCTTGGGGGCGCCGCCGAGCGAGGCGACGATCGCGTACGTCCCGTCGTGTTCGACACGCATCAACGGCGTCTTGCGGAGTTTGCCGGACTTCGCGCCGCGCGTGGTCAGCAGGATGACGGGCCTGCCGCCCAGCGTCGTGCCCTTGGCTCCGTCGGTGGATTCCATCAACTCGGCCTGATCTGCTGCCCACTTGGACGGACTGGGCTCGTATTCACCTGTGAGTGGCATGCATCCAGTCAACACCTGATCCGCGAGAACGCGCCACCGATTCCGCCGAACGAGCCCACATGCGAAGAACCACATCCGTTTGTTCGTTGCGCCGAACTCCGGGTTCCGAGTAGCCTGATCCCACGCGGGGGACGTCCGTACCCCCGACCCGCACCAGTGAGGTGACCTGCGATGACGACACACGACGCATGGGTGCGCCGCGACGTTCGCCGCAGCGACCGAGCCCGGACCGTCGATCTCGCCGGCACCGAGTGGCCCCTCTACAAGCTGGAAGCCCTGGCGGTCGCGCTGCTGGTCTTCGCCACGATCCTTGTCGTCACCCAGACGCTGCAGGCGGCCGTCCTCACCGCCGCCGCGGTGGCGGTCGTGGTGTGGTGGGCGCGGCGCCTCTTCCCGCCGCGCCCCTAGCCGTCACACGGACAGGCAGCTCGGTCCGAGCAGCGCCTTGAGATCGCCCATCAACGCCGACGACGGTTCCACCCGGAGCACGTCGTCCACCTTCCACAACGTGACCTCGGTGCCGCCGATCAACCGCACGTGCACGTCCGACGTGCCCGGATGGCGCGTGAGCACCTGACGCAGCGCGCCGAGCTTGTCCTTGGTGCACTGACGCAGCGGCAGACTGACCGCCAGCGGCTTCGCGACCCCCACCGCCGAGAGGTCCGGCACCGCAAGGTCGTTGGCGATGAGTGAGATCCGGTCATCCCGGATCGACACGCGTGCCTTGACGAGCACGACGGAGTCCTCCGTGACGTCCATCCCGTAGACCGAGTAGGCCTGCGGGAAGAACAGCACCTCGATACCACCGGTCAGATCCTCGAGCTGCGCGGACGCCCAGGTGAGACCGTTCTTGTTGATCCTCCGGTTCACCGACGCGAGGATGCCGCCGACGGTGACCTGGGTGCCGTCCTTGATGTCGCCCTCGAGGATGGTCGGGATCGCGGTGTCGGACTGCGCCGACAGCACGTGTTCGACGCCGTTGAGCGGGTGCCCGGACACGTACAGTCCCAGCATCTCCCGTTCCAGCGCCAATCGGTGCTTCGAGTCCCACTCCTCCTCGGGGATCTTCACGTTGAACACCGAGGAGATCGATTCGTCGGCGTCGTCGCCGCCGAACAGGTCGAACTGTCCGATCGCCTCCGCCTTCTTGGTGCCCATCACCGCGTCGATGGCGTCGGCGTGGACGAGCATGAGCCCCTTGCGCGGGTGGCCCAGCGAGTCGAACCCGCCCGCCTTGATCAGCGACTCGGTGACCTTCTTGGAGCAGGCGGCGGCGTCGATCTTGTTGAGGTAGTCGGAGAAGTCGACGAACTTGGACTTTTCCTTGCGCGCCTTGATGATCGAGCCCACGACGTTGGCGCCGACGTTGCGGACGGCGCCCATGCCGAACCGGATGTCCTCACCGACGGAGGCGAAGTTGACCTCTGATTCGTTGACGTCCGGCGGCAGCACCGTAATCCCCATCTTGCGGCAGTCCGCCAGGTAGATGGCGGCCTTGTCCTTGTCGTCACCGACCGAGGTGAGCAGACCGGCCATGTACTCGGCCGGATAGTTGGCCTTGAGGTACCCGGTCCAGAACGACACCAGCCCGTACCCGGCGGCGTGCGACTTGTTGAACGCGTATCCGGCGAACGGGAGGATGGTGTCCCACAGTGCCTTGATGGCGGGTTCGGAGAATTCGTTGGTGAGCATGCCCTCGCGGAAACCGGCGTAGGCCTCCTCCAGGACCGACAGCTTCTTCTTACCCATGGCTCGGCGGAGAATGTCGGCCTGTCCGAGCGAGTACCCGGCCACCTTCTGGGCGATCTGCATGATCTGCTCCTGGTAGACGATCAGGCCGTACGTGTCGGCCAGGATCTCCTTCAGGGGCTCCTCGAGCTCCGGGTGGATGGGTTTGACCTCTTGCCGCCCGTTCTTGCGGTCGGCGTAGTCGTTGTGCGCGTTCATGCCCATCGGACCGGGCCGGTACAGCGCGAGCACCGCCACGATGTCCTCGAAGCCGGTGGGCTGCATGCGGCGCAGCAGGTCGCGCATCGCACTGCCGTCGAGCTGGAATACACCGAGAGTATCTCCACGCGAAAGCAGTTCGTACGTGGCGTCGTCGTCGAGCGCCAGGGTGTCGAGGTCGAGGTCGACGCCGCGGTTGGCCTTGATGTTGTCGATCGCGTCGCCGATGACGGTGAGGTTCCGCAGCCCGAGGAAGTCCATCTTCAGCAGGCCTATGGCCTCGCACGACGGGTAGTCCCAGCCGGTGATGATGGCGCCGTCCTGGGCGCGCCTCCACACGGGAATCGCGTCCATCAGCGGCTCGGACGACATGATCACCGCGCACGCGTGGACGCCGGCGTTGCGGATCAGGCCCTCGAGTCCCTTGGCCGTCTGGTAGATCTTCGCGACGTCCGGGTTGGAGTCGATGAGGGCGCGAACCTCCACCGCTTCCTTGTAGCGCTCGTGGTTCGGGTCGGTGATGCCGGACACCGAGATGTCCTTGGCCATGATCGGCGGCGGCAGCGCCTTGGTGATCTGGTCGGCGATCGCGAATCCGGGCTGGCCGAACTGGACTCGGGCGGAGTCCTTGATGGCCGCCTTCGTCTTGATGGTGCCGAACGTGATGACCTGGGCGACGCGGTCGCTGCCCCACTTGTCCGTCGCGTAGCGCACCATCTCGCCGCGACGGCGATCGTCGAAGTCGATATCGATATCGGGCATCGACACGCGCTCGGGGTTCAGGAACCGCTCGAACAGCAGGCCGTGCGGAATGGGGTCGATGTTGGTGATGCCCATCGCGTAGGCGACGAGCGAACCGGCCGCCGAGCCTCGGCCGGGACCGACGCGGATACCGACGTCCCGGGCGTGGTTGATGAGGTCGCCGACGACGAGGAAGTAGGCGGGGAAACCCATTTCGAGGATGACGCCGATCTCGTAGTCGGCGCGGGCGAGGTACTCCTCCGGCGGTCCGTCGGGGAACCGGCGGTCCAGTCCGCGCATGACTTCCTTGCGCAGCCAGGTGCCCTGTGTCTCGCCCTCGGGGACCGGGAAGATCGGCATCCGGTCGTGGTGCGCCCACACGTCGTCGTACGGCTGCACCCGCTCGGCGATCAGCAGTGTGTTGTCGCACGCGCCGGGCACCTGGTCGTCCCACAACGCCCGCATCTCCGCGGCCGGCTTCAGGTAGTAGCCGTCGCCGTCGAACTTGAACCGAGTGGGGTCGGACAGTGTCTTACCGGTCTGGATGCAGAGGAGCGCCTCGTGGTTCTCCGCGGCTTCCTTGGTGACGTAGTGGCAGTCGTTGGTGGCGAGCGGCGGAATCTCGAGCTTCTTGCTGATTTCGAGCAGGCCCTCACGCACCCGCCTCTCGATCGACAGTCCGTGGTCCATCAGCTCGAGGAAGAAGTTGTCCTTGCCCCAGATCTCCTGCCACTTGGCGGCGGCCTCGAGCGCCTCGCGGTCGTGGCCGAGTCGCAGCCGTGTCTGGATCTCACCGGACGGGCAGCCCGTAGTCGCGATGATGCCCTCGTGGTGGGTGGCGATGAGGTCTTCGTCCATCCGCGCCCACTTGCCGAGCTGGCCCTCGATCGACGCGAGCGAGGACAGCTTGAACAGGTTCCGCAGACCGGTCGCGTTCTCCGCGACCATCGTCATGTGGGTGTACGCACCGCTACCGGAGACGTCGTCGGACTTCTGGCTGCGGTCGCCCCACAGCACGCGCTTGGTGTTGAAGCGGGACTCGGGCGCGACGTACGCCTCGATGCCGATGATCGGCTTGATGCCCTGCTTCTTCGCCACGTTGTAGAACTCGCTGGCGCCGTACATGTTGCCGTGGTCGGTCATGCCCACCGCCGACATCCCCAGTCGTTCGGCCTCTTCGAACAGGGGGCCGACCTTGGCCGCACCGTCGAGCATCGAGTACTCGGTGTGATTGTGCAGATGTACGAACGAGTCAGCCACGTGCGCCTCTCTGAAGGTCTGGGAGCCTCACGAGTGTAGGCCCTCGGACCGACAGCACCGGTCGCCGACGGCGGGTGTCGGAGAAGTCGTGACGCGAGTTACTGGACGGGCGCCTGGGACGGTTCGATCTTTCGCCGCTCGCGCCGGACCCGTACCAGCGCATCGGTACTGAAGATCGCGAGTGCCACCCAGATCAGCGCGAAACCGATCCACCGCGACGCGGGCATGTCCTCGTGGAGAACGGCGACGCCCCACGCCATCTGCAGCGCCGGCGTCAGGTACTGCAGCATGCCGAGTGTGCGCAACGGCACCCGTTGCGCGGCCGCGCCGAACAGCAACAGCGGCAGCGCGGTCACCGGTCCCGCGGCCATCAGCAGCAGGGTGTGATCCAGCCCGGACCCGAGGAACGTCCCTGCCCCGGTGAGAGCGAGGAACACGAGGTAGCCGATCGCGACGGGCGCGGCCACGATCCCCTCGGCGGTGAGGCTCGTCCGCGGGTCGAGCGGCATCACCTTCTTGCACAGCCCGTACAGCGCGAACGACGCGGCCAGGGTGAGCGCGATGTACGGCGGATGCCCGTAGTCGACGGTGATCACGATCACCGCGACGGCGGCGAGCGCGAGCGCGACGATCTGGGCGGGCACGAGCCGTTCCCGGAAGATCACGACCCCGAGCAGCACACTCACCAACGGGTTGATGAAGTAGCCGAGGGCGGTCTCGACCACCCGGTCCGAGGTGACCCCGTAGATGTAGGTGCCCCAGTTCACCGCGATGGCCGTCGACGCGGCCGTGACCAGCAGCCAGGTGCGCACGCTCAGCCCGCGCAGCGACCGGAGCCGGCCCGAGACCGCGAGGACGACGAACATGAGCGCGAGCGTCCACACCACCCGGTGCGCGAGGATCTCCACCGACCCGGCCGGGCCGAGCAATCCGAAGAACGCCGGGAACGCGCCCCACAGCACGTAGGCTCCGACTCCGCAGGCGGCGCCCACGGTTTCCGCCTGCCTCGCCTTCACGAGCCGCTCCCCGGGACGACCCCGTCGTCGGGGCCGGGCACCACGATCTCGACCTGCTCCGGCAACAGCGGGCGCACGGCGAACCGCCCGGCGACGGCGTCGGCTCCGAGTGCCTCGACCGCCCGGACGTCCGGGGCGGACCGCAGCGCGGTGAGGGCGTCGTGATCACCGCGGACGACGACACCGATCACGCAGGCGCAGTTCCGGGCGAGTTGCGCCGACGACACCGCCGCGATCTGCGCCTGCCGCTCCGTCTCGCCCGTCATCGCCTGGGCGCGTCCGGCGGCCAGGACGCTCGCCCGTGCGAGCGCCGCATCGCCTGCCGCGACGGACACGGGAACGAGGGGTGTCTGCACTCGGTCCAGGGGCACGCGGAAGAGAACCTGCGACACCCGGGTGCCGGACGTGACGTCCCGGACGACCTCCGTCGTCACCGGACGCGTGAACGAGACCAGCGCCCAGTGTTCTCGGAGCCCGTCCGCCGCGTCGAGCGATCGGCCCGCCCGGGCCAGGTAGTCGGCCACCACTTCCCCGTTGTCCGGGCCCAGCGTGTCCGTCGACACGGGCGCGCGCCGAACGGGATGCAGTGCTCCGAGCACGACCGTCACCGCGATCAGGACGACGGCGATGAGCACTGCCGGCACCGCGGTACCGCTCGGGTGCGGGCGCCTCACCTCAGCTCGCCCGCAGAACCCCGAGAGCGTCCTCGAGATCCTTCGGGTACTTGGACGTGATCTCGACCCATCGCCCGTCCGCGGGATGCGCGAAACCGAGCGACCGGGCGTGCAGCCATTGCCGCTCCAGCCCGAGACGTTCCGCCAGCCGCGGATCGGCCCCGTACGTGAGGTCGCCGCAACACGGGTGCCGCAGTGCGGCGAAGTGGACGCGAATCTGATGCGTCCGACCCGTTTCGAGGTGGATGTCCAGCAGACTCGCCGCCTGGAACGCTTCGACCGTGTCGTAGTGCGTGATGCTGGGCTTGCCGTCCGCGGTGACGGTGAACTTCCAGTCGTTGCTGCGGTGCCTGCCGATCGGCGCGTCGATGGTTCCGCTGCTCGGATCCGGGTGACCCTGCACCAGCGCGTGGTACCGCTTGTCGATGGTCCGCTGCTTGAATGCGCGCTTGAGGAGTGTGTAGGCGCGTTCCGACGTGGCCACCACCATCACTCCGGACGTGCCGACGTCCAGCCGGTGCACGATGCCCTGGCGCTCGTGCGCACCGGACGTCGAAATCCGGAAGCCCGCGGCGGCGAGACCGCCGATCACCGTCGGACCGGTCCAGCCCACGCTGGCGTGGGCGGCGACCCCCACCGGTTTGTCGACGGCGACCACGTCGTCGTCGGCGTACAGGATTTCCATGCCCTCGACGGGTTCCGCCTCGATGGTCAGCGGACGCGGCGGTTCGGGCAGTTCCACCTCGAGCCAGGTGCCTGCAGACAGGCGATCCGACTTGCCGACGGGAGCGCCGTCGACCAGCACCGAACCTTCCTCGGTGAGCTGAGCCACCGCGGTACGCGACAGACCGAGCAGTCGAGCGAGGCCGGCGTCGACCCTCATCGCTTCGAGCCCGTCCGGGACCGGCATCGACCGTGTTTCCCTCACTTCTCTACCCCCTTACGTGTTCCGTCCGGTTCCAGCCCTATCAGTGTGAGCACGACGAGCAGGATCGCACCGCACACGATGCCGGAATCCGCCACGTTGAACACCGGCCACCAGCCGACGGAGACGAAATCGACGACGTGACCCTGCATCACTCCCGGTGCCCGGAAGAACCGGTCGACGAGGTTGCCGAGGGCGCCCCCGAGTACCAGCCCCAGACCGAGCGCCCACCACGGCGACCGCAGCGTGCGGCCGATGCGGACGACACCGATCACCACACCCACGGCGACGAGCGTGAGCAGCCAGGTCATGCCGGTGGCCATGGAGAAGGCCGCACCCGGATTGCGCACGAGCCGCAGCGAGACGATGTCCCCGATCAGCCAGACCGGCCGGCCGGGCTCGATATTGGCGACGGCGAGGATCTTCGTCAGCAGGTCCGTAGCCAGGACGGTACCTGCGATCACGAACAGCAGCAGCCTGCGCTGATGCTTCACCGGCTCGGGCGCTGCGGTGCCGGACGGGTCACCGTCGTTTCGGTCTTCGGCGTCGGTCTCGTTCTCTGCCGTGGGGTCTTGACTCACCCGTTCATCATCCACTACGGAGGCAAGCCTCCGTTCACGCGCTCCCGCGCGCACTAACCTGGGGGCGTGCCACTGTTCTCGAAAGCTCTGCGACCCGGATTCTGCCTACTCGCCGCAACCCTCTCCCTGGTCGCTCTGACCGCCGGGTGCGGAGGTGACGGCGACTCCTCGGAGTCGAACCCCGCAGGGTCCACGTCCACTCCCGCCGAAGTGACCGTCCCGATCTCCGCCACCACCGTCGAACTGATCCAGCCCGGCGAGGAGCCGCGCGACATGATCCAGCGCAGACCGCCGGTGGGGGTCACGCAGCAGGTGCAGCTGACCACCGACGCGCAGGTGTTCCAGCAGATCGACGACCAGCCCGCCCAGGACTTCTCCTCACCCGAGATCACACTCCCCCTCACCGCCGCCGTCGGGCAGGCCACCGACGACACAGACGGCGGCACCACCGTCGACCTCACTCTCGGTGACGTCACCAGCCCCGACGACCGCCTCGGCAGCGCGCTCGAAGCCAGTGCCGGTTCGGGCGCCGGCTTCACGGTCGACCCGACCGGTGCGATCACCGCGCTGCGACTGCGACCGGACGCCGAGGCCCAGGACATCGCCCGCTCCGCCATCGAGCAGGCGTTCTACCAGGCCGTGTACCGCACGGTCCCGTTTCCGGCGGAACCCGTCGGTGTGGGCGCCCAGTGGACGATCCGCCAGCAGGTGATGAGCGGCATCGCCCTCGACCAGACCACGGTGGCCACCCTGACCGCCCGGGACGGCAACCGCCTCACCGTCGACTACACGATCGACCAGAAGCCGAAGTCCCCCGTCTGGGAGCTGCCCGGGGAGGCAGGCACGCTGAACGTCGACCAGTACGTGATGCAGGGCTCGGGCACCATCACCGTCGACCTCGGCCTGCCGCTGCCGGTGACCGGGACGGTGACCGTGGGCGGTGACCAGGAATACAGCGACCCCGAGGGCGCCACCCGCCTGCACCAGACCACGTCGAACTCGGTCCGGTGGGGTTCCTGATGCGCCGCGGACCCGTCGCCGCCTCCTGCTCCGTGTTCGCCGTGCTCGCGCTGTCGGCGTGCTCGTCGAACGCGTCCGGCGACGCCGACGCCACCGCCTCACTCGCGCCGCTCGGACCGGTGGTGACCGCAGCGCCGGGGTCGGCGGGCACACCGTTCGCCGATCAGGCCGCACTGAAGGCGGCTCTCCTCGACGTCGGCGACCTTCCCGTCGGATTCACCCCCGTGCCCGATCCCGAGGACGATCTCGGGCTGCCTCCCGCGTCGGAGTCGACGGACTCCGACAAGTCGAGCACGAATCCCGCGGAATGCGGCACCGTACTGTCGCCCGTCACGGACCAGCCAGCGGGCGCAGTGGCGTCGGCGTCCGGCTGGTTCACCGGCCCGGACTTCGCGACCATCGACCAGGACGCGGCGAGCTACGGCACCGGCGCCGACGCGTCCCAGGCCTTCGCGGCGGTGCAGGACCGGCTGACGGGATGCACCGAGTACACCGGCACGGACGCCGACGGCGTGCAGGTGCAGTACCGGGTCGGCGGCCGCGAGCAGCAACCCGCGGGTGATGCGTCCGTGGCGTTCCGGCTCGTCACCACCAGCGAGGGCGTGAGTCTCGTCTCGGACGTGGTGGTCGTCGTCGTCGGGAGCACCGTCACCCAACTGGTCGCGACGGGCCAGGATCCGATCGACGCCGGCGTCTTCGACGACCTGACGAGCACCGCCGTGACGAAGCTCGCGCCCGCACCCGCCGGCTGAACCGACCAGGCCACGAACGACCGATGCCGGTGTCCCCGAGGGGACACCGGCATCGGTGCGAGAACGCGGCGATCCGTCAGGACCGCGCGGTTCGGCCCGGAATCAGGCAGGGCATGCAGGCGAGGTCAGCTGCGCGAGCGACACGATCTGGCATGCGGTGATCTTCGACAGCTTCCATGTTCCGTTCTCGCCGGGAACGAAGATGGCCGGAACGCCACCCTGCTGGACCTGGCCGTTGACGGTCAGCTGCAGCTGGCCGCTGGCGGTGCCGTCACCGTTGTCGATGACCGGGTCGAGAACGGTGACCTCGGCGTTGTTGGCCTTGGCGGCGGCGGCGACCTGGTTGATGAGCTGCGGATCCTGCTCCGAGCCCTCGACCATCGCGGACTTGACCTCGAGCGGCGTGGCCGGATCGAGGCCCTGCACCAGAAGCGCGTTGAGATCGGCCGCGGTGGGCACCTCGATGGCTTCCGAGGTCTCGGCAGCTGCGGAAGTCGTCGTCGTGGTCTTGGTCGCCGTGTCGCTCTCGTCCGAGCCACACGCAGACATCGTGAGGGCTGCGGCGATTGCTACTCCGGCAACCGTGATCTTACGAAGCTTCAACTCAATAACCTCTTCATTCTCGGTGTTCGTTCTCGGACGATCTGAGCATCTATCGCTACCCGGGCCAACATTACCCAAGGGTAAGCATCAGCGCCCGAGGCTACCTTCTCGTGGAGCCGGTCTCCACTCCTTCGTCCGGGCGGGAGGTCCGGTCACTCGAGAGAGCCTTCCACATCGGCCCGTTCGAGTTGTACGTCGTCGTCCTTGAAGGTCCGCGCCTTCCCCGGACCCGTTGTGCGCGTTTCGAATCGGACGGTCACGACACCGTGGCCGGCCCCCTGCACCCAGCCGTGGCCGAAGTCCGGGTGCGTCACGTCGAGACCGGGATGCCACCGCGTGTCGATCGCCCGGGCGGGTGCGGGAACGGGCGCGGAGAGGCCGTCGTCGGCGCCCGCCTCCGTGATCTTCGACTCCTGATAGCCCGGGACGTCCAGGTCCAGTTCGGGGAACAGCGAGCCCTGGCGGACCGTCGACAGTCCGGCGAATCCGACCCCGACCAGACGCACCGGCCCGAGTTCGAGCGGATCGATCACCTGGCGCTGCGCCGCCGCGACGAGGATCTGACGGTCGAGCGTCGCGTAGGGCAGCGTGACCGAGCGCGTCACGATGCTCATGTCCGCCTTCTTCAGCTTCAGCACCACCGTCCGCGCCGCCCGGCCGTCCTTCTGCAGGCGCACGAACGCGGACGCCGCGCTCGACTCGACGGCACCCCGCAACTCCGCCATCGTGACGATGTCGGTGGCGAACGTCGTCTCCGCGCTGACCTGTTTGGACTCGGCGCGTTCGGCGACGGGCCGATTGTCGATGCCCTGCGCCAACCGGTGCAGGCCCGGTCCGACCGTGGTGCCCAGAATCGACGCCACCTCCGATTCCGGGGTCCGCGCGAAACCGCCGATGGTCTCGATGCCGAGCCGCTTCAGCTTCTCCTCCGCGACCGGGCCGATGCCCCACAGCTTCCGCACCGGGAGCTCGTCCAGCACCGCATGCTGCTCGTCGGGGGGAATCACCGTGATCCCGTCGGGTTTGGCCAGACCGGACGCGATCTTGGCCACCTGCTTGCCCGACCCGGCGCCGATGGACGCAACGAGTCCCGTCTCCTCGAACACCAGAGCGCGCAGTCCCTCGCAATAGCGTTTCACCGTGCCCGCATCCGCCCCGGCCAGCTCGGTGGGTTCGCCGAACGCCTCGTCCATCGACAGTTGCTCGAGCACCGGCATCGGACCGCGGAGGGCGTCGAACACGGACTTGCTCAACATGCCGTAGAGGCGGCCCCGCGGCGGCAGCACCACCGCGCCCGGACCGACGAGTCTGCGGGCCTGATGCATCGGCATGGCAGAACGCGCGCCGAACACCCGCGCCTCGTAGCTGGCCCCGGCGACGACACCGCGGCCGCCGAGACCTCCGACGAGAACCGGGCGGCCGCGGAGCGTCGGCCGGGTGAGCTGCTCGACCGACGCGAAGAACGCGTCCATGTCGAGGTGCAGCACCCACCGACGACTCACCTGGTGCAAAATACCCGCCCGGTCCGACAGGTCACGCCTTGGCGATCGCCGCCCGCACACCCTCACCGAGTTCGACGGCGTCGCCCGGCGCCTCGGCAAGTTCCAGTTCGACGGCGAGGATCTCGCCGGCGATCAGCTCGCGGTGCGCGAGCGCCCAGTCCCGCCGTTCCGCGGGCACGTCGAGGACGACGGTGATCCGGTCGGACACCTCGAGCCCGGCGGCGCGGCGCGCGTCCTGCAACTCGCGGATCCGGTCCTTCGCCCAGCCCTCGGCTTCCAGTTCCTCGGTGACCACCGAGTCCAGGACGACCAGACCGGCACCGTCGGGCAGGGCAGCCGTCGACTCCGGTTCGGCGGCGACCAGCCGCTGCGTGTACTCCTCCGGCAGCAACTCGATCCCCGCCGCGACGACGACGCCGTCCGAGTTCTCCGACCAGTCACCGGCCTTCACGGCCTTGATGACGGTCTGCACGTCCTTGCCCAGGCGCGGCCCCGCGGCGCGCGCGTTGACGACGAGCTCGAACCGGCCGTGCGCGTCCACGTCGGTGGTGAGGTCGACCTTCTTGACGTTGACCTCGTCGGCGATGAGGCCGAGGTACGGGCGCAGGCGCTCCGCGTCGTCGGAGGCGACGGTCACCTCGGGCAGCGGCAGCCGCACCCGGAGGTTCTGCGCCTTGCGCAGTCCCAGCACCGTCGAGCACACCGACCGCACCTCGTCCATCGCCGACACCAACTCCGGATCCGCCGGCAGCGAATCTTCGGTGCTTCCGGGTCGCTCCGCAGGTTCCGCTCCCGCCGGCCAGTCCGCGAGATGCACGGACCGTCCGCCGGTGAGCCCCCGCCAGATCACCTCACTGATCAGGGGCAGCAACGGAGCGGCGAGCCGGGTGACCACCTCGAGCACCGTATGGAGGGTGTCGACGGCCTCCTTGTCCTCGTCCCAGAAGCGCGAACGCGACCGCCGCACATACCAGTTCGTCAGCGCGTCGCAGAACGTGCGCAGTTCGTCGCACGCCCCGGCGATGTCGTTCGTCTCGAGCGCCTCGGTGATGACGTCCCGGGTGCCGGCCAGCTTCGCGAGGATGTACCGGTCCAGGACGTTCGTCGAATCCGTGCGCCACTCACCGGACGTCGGCGCATACAGCTGCAGGAAGCTCCACGCATTCCACAGCGGCAGAATCGCCTGCCGTACGCCGTCGCGGATGCCCTGCTCGGTGACGACCAGATTGCCGCCACGCAGGATGGGCGAGGACATGAGGAACCACCGCATCGCGTCCGAACCGTCACGGTCGAACACCTCGTTCACATCCGGGTAGTTGCCCTTGGACTTACTCATCTTCAGTCCGTCGTCACCCAGCACGATGCCGTGCGCCGCCACCGTCTTGAACGCCGGCCTGTCGAACAGCGCAGTCGCGAGCACGTGCAGGTTGTAGAACCAGCCACGGGTCTGCCCGTTGTACTCGACGATGAAATCGCCCGGGAAGTGCGTCTCGAACCAGTCCTGATTCTCGAACGGATAGTGCACCTGAGCAAACGGCATCGACCCCGACTCGAACCAGCAGTCGAGCACCTCGGGCACGCGCCGCATCGTCGACTTTCCGGTCGGGTCGTCCGGGTTCGGGCGCACCAGGTCGTCGATCATCGGGCGGTGCAGATCGGTCGGTCGCACGCCGAAGTCGCGTTCGAGCTCGTCCAGCGAGCCGTACACGTCCGTACGCGGGTAAGCCGGGTCGTCGGACACCCACACCGGAATCGGGCTGCCCCAGTACCGGTTGCGGCTGATGTTCCAGTCGCGGGCACCTTCGAGCCACTTGCCGAACTGGCCATCGCGGATGTGCTCGGGCACCCACGTGATGCCCTTGTTCAGCTCCACCATGCGGTCGCGGAATTCGGTCACCGCGACGAACCACGACGGGACCGCCATGTAGATCAGCGGCTTACCGCTACGCCAGCTGTGCGGGTACGAGTGCTCGATCGTCTCGTGCCGCAGCAACTTTCCAGCAGCCTTGAGGTCCTTGATGATGACCGGGTTCGCGTCGAACACCTGGAGACCCTCGTAGGGCGGCACCAGTGCGGTGAACTTGCCGCCCGGGTCGAGCGGCTGCACGATCTCGATCCCGTTCGCCGTGCAGTACTCCATGTCCTCTTCACCGAAAGCCGGTGCGAGGTGGACGATTCCGGTACCGGATTCGGTGGTGACGTAGTCGGCGGCGATGACGCGGTGCGCGTTCTCGTGACCGACGAAGAAGTCGAACGGCGGATCGTAGCGGAGGCCGACGAGGTCCGCACCCTTGTGCTCGGACAGCACCTCGGGCGAGTCCCCGAGCTCGCGGGCGTAATGCCCCAGCCGATCCTTGGCGAGCACGTAACGCTTCCCGTCGGCGCCCGTCACCTGGACGTAGTCGATGTCCGGGTGCACGGCGACGGCGAGGTTGGACGGCAGCGTCCACGGCGTGGTGGTCCAGATGATCGCGTTGGCGCCGTCGAGAGGTCCCTCACCGTGCAGCGGCATGTCGACGGTGACGGCGGGATCCTGGCGCATCTTGTACGCGTCGTCAAGCTTGGACTCCTGATTCGACAGGGGCGTCTGCTCGTACCAGCTGTACGGCAGCACGCGGAAGCCCTGGTAGATCAGGCCCTTGTCCCACAACTGTTTGAACGCCCACATGACCGACTCCATGAAGTCGAGATCCAGGGTCTTGTAGTCGTTGTCGAAGTCGACCCACCGGGCCTGCCGGGTGACGTAGTCGCGCCATTCCTCGGTGTAGCGCAGCACCGACTGACGGCAGTAGTCGTTGAACCGTGCGATTCCCATCTCGCTGATGTCGCCGGTCTTGATGCCGAGCTGCTTCTCCGCCTCGAGTTCGGCGGGCAGTCCGTGAGTGTCCCAGCCGAACCGGCGGTCGACCTTGTTGCCGCGCATGGTCTGGAACCGCGGGATCAGGTCCTTGACGTACCCCGTCAGGAGGTGCCCGTAATGCGGAAGCCCGTTCGCGAACGGTGGCCCGTCGTAGAACACGAATTCGGGGGCGTCGTCACGCTGGGCTACCGATGCCCGGAAGGTGTCGTCCTCGTCCCAGCCGGCCAGCACTCGCTGCTCGATCTCGGGGAACCGGACGCCGGCATCCTGTGCGACGCCGTAGTCGACCTTGGGGTAGGACTCGTTGCTGCTGGTCACGCTGCTGGTGTCGGTCACCGCGATCTCCTCGTGCCTGACGTACTCGGCACGGGGACGACGGAGACGCCTCCTGCGTCACCACCGCGGTACCACCCCGCTTGCACCCCGGAGGGCGCCACTCGGTGCCGGGCTGTGACGGGCCCACCCGTTCGGTTCTACTGAGCCGGCGTACCGGCCGTTCTTCCGAAGGCTCCCCGGTGATGGCCGGATCTACGCCGCAAAAAACTCGGTCACTGAATTGTTCGCTGAATGCAGTCTAGTCGCCACCGGCGTGCGGCAGCTCAGTCGGCCTCGTCGGATCCGGGCGTCGTGTCCGCGTCCCGTGCAGGACCGCGTTCACCGGGGACACCACTCGCGGGTTGCCCCGGCACGGCCGCCGCCTTCTTGCCCGCGAGGGCGCTGACGAGCAGCAGGACCGCTCCGGCGACGCACACTACGATGCATCCCCAGGCCCACACGACCGAACCGGTCATGAGAGCCACCACCAGGAGAGCGAACCCTACCGCTGCAAGAGCGAGTGTCACGACCAGCACGGCTCAACCTCTATCCGGGCCGCTGGCTGGGCAACTACCGCGCGCTCAGTCAGCTATTGCCCTTGGCGTAGGACTGGCTGTAATTGGACTGCGATCCACCCTGCGCGAACGAATCCTGACCGCCGTCCACCGGAACCGCGGATCCCCGCTGCTCCAGTTCCTCGAGCTGCGACTCCAGGTAAGACTTCAGGCGCACACGATATTCGCGCTCGAATGTCTTGAGCTGCTCGATACGACCCTCCAGCACGGAACGCTGCTGGTTGATCGTCGCCATGATCTCGGTGTGCTTCTTCTCCGCGTCCGCCTGCAGCGCGTCGGCCTTCTCCTTGGCCTGGCGCAGCTGGGTCTCGGAACGGGTCTGAGCGTCGGTGATCAGTGCTTCCGACTTCTGGCGGGCGTCCGCGACCATCGTCTCGGAACGGGTCCGTGCATCGCTGACCAGCTGCTCCGAGTTGGTGCGCGCGTTGCCGAGCAACTGCTCGGACTCGGTCTTCGCGTCGCTCGTGAGGCGGTCCGCCATCTCCTGGGCGAGACCCAGAACCTTGGCCGCCTGCATGTGAGCGTCCGCGCCCTGTGTGGGAGCGGCCGCAGCGGCAGGCGCCGGTGCGGGCGCGGGAGCCTTGGGCTGCTCGACGACGCGAGCCGGCTCCGCCTTGGGAGCGGGAGTCTGTGCTGCGGACGCGGAGCGTGGAGCCTTCTTCGCATCGGCGAGCTCCTTGTCGAGCTCCCCTACTCGCTGCCGAAGGTCGGCGTTCTCCTCGATCAGGCGCGACAACTCTTGCTCGACGAGGTCGAGAAACGCATCGACTTCGTCTTCGTTGTAGCCCCGCTTACCGATCGGTGGCTTGCTGAACGCGACATTGTGCACATCAGCGGGAGTCAGCGGCATGGAAGGATCCCTTCACGCGTCATTTGGCGGTCTAGCAAGCATTCAGTTACAGCGCAGTCTACGTAACGGTGAAACAAGACTGGATCAATGGGGTCCATTCTGTCACACCAGACCCGTAGCACGCGCTTGTCCCTGAACGATCGACATCAGGATGAAGACGATGAACAGCAAGACCATGATGGATAGATCCAACCGCACCCCACCGAGATTGATCGGGGGGATCAACCGCCGTAGCAGTTTGACCGGTGGATCGGTGACCGTAAAAATCGCTTCGAGAATGACGACCACGACGCCGGTTGGCCGCCAGTCTCGTGCGAAGGTCCGTACGAACTCGACAATGATTCTGCCGATGAGTAGCAGCCAAAAGACAAACAGTATCAAGTAGATCACCGAGAACAAGGCCACACCTTCACTCTGCCTGAGAATGTCCGGCCGATCAAAACGAGCCGCGTGGCCAGGGCTTTCTCCGCCACAGCCGCCGCGGCCCGCGTCGTTTCGGACGTTCGGATCCCGATGGTCGTTTTCCCCGCTCCGCGGTTTACTTCTGGCTGTAGAAGCCGGTTTCCGCGATGCGGCGACGCTCCTCGGCGGACACGTCGATGTCTGCGGGTGAGAGCAAGAACACCTTCGTGGCCACCTTGTCGAAGGACCCGCGCAGCGCGAATGCCAGCCCGGCGGCGAAATCGACGAGACGCTTGGCGTCGGCGTTGCTCATCTCGACGAGGTCCATGATGACGGGCGTGCCGTCACGGAACCGCTCGCCGATGGTCCGGGCCTCCCCGTAGTCGCGGGGGCGCAGCGTGGTGATCTTGGACAGCGGGCCGCCTTCGTCGAACAGGGGTCCACGACGGCTCTCCACCCGCTCCGACCGCGTGTCGACGGCCAGCGCGCCGCGGGTGCTGCCGCGCACAGCACCGCTCGCGCTGGGACGGGCCGACCGGACGGCCACGGGTTCGACCCGGGACGAGTGCCTCGGGCCGTCGTACCGGTCGAAGTCGTCGTCGAGGTCGTCCCGGCGGCCGGGAGCGTAGGCCGCCTTGCTGAAGGCCGGCTCGGCGAAGTCACGGTCGTCGCGGTCGAGGTACGGATCACGTCCACTGTCGCGCGCCGGTCGAGCAGGCCTGCGCGCAGGTTCCGGCTCGTCCAGGTACTCGTCCTCGTAGTCGTCGAGGGGAACCATGCCGAAGTAAGCCTTGAACTTGTGCAGACTGCTCATTGATCGACCTTCCTTGGCGCGGCGGACAGGGATCCAACTGCGACCGGTCGCAGCGGTGTGGACGGGCTGGCGATCACCTGGGCGATCTATTTCGAGGTTATAGGCCTCGAACCCAACAGCGCGGTTCCGACACGCACGCACGTCGACCCGTGTCGGACAGCGTGCTCGAGATCATTCGTCATGCCCGCTGAGAGTTCCGTCGCATCCGGATGGTCACGTCTCAGCCGCGCGTGTATCTTCTCCAGTTCCTCGAACGCCGCGTCCGGATCGGCATCGATCGGCGGAACCGCCATCAGCCCGCGGTACTCGAGTCCCGGCGACGACTGCACCTGCGCGGCAAGATGTTCGAGGTCGGCGATCGCGGCACCGCCACGCTGCGGATCCCCGTCCAGACTGACCTGCAGCAGCACCCGCAGCGGCTCGGGCCGCTCCCCCGCCTCGAGAGCCGCGGTCGCCGCGCGGCCGAGGGCGCCGACGAGTCGTTCGCTGTCCACCGAGTGGATGGCGTACGCCCAGTGCGCGACTGCCTTCGCCTTGTTGCGCTGGAGGTGTCCGATCATGTGCCACCGCACCGACGGGTCCGTCACCGCGGTACGGAACTCCGTGATCTTGGCCGTGGCCTCCTGCTCCCGTGACTCCCCGAATTCGCGGCACCCGAGGTCGTACAGGATCCGCGCGTCGGATTCGGGGAAGAACTTGGTGACGGGCAGCAGCGTCACTTCCGCGGGGTCGCGACCGGCGTCCCGGCACGCCGCGTCGAGCCGTGCGTGCACGGCGCCGAGCGCAGCCTCGATCTCGCCGACCCTGCTCATCGTTCCCACTCCCACACCGAATTCCTCGCCGCCGTCGGCGGTCGTCGTCACACGCTGTCTTGCCCAGTATCCATCCAGATCACCGCCGCGAGCCGACCGGTCGGGGCTTGCCGGCGATGACTGAACAGTGCCTGGTCCTCGATGGTGCAGCGCGGATCCTCCGCCACTCCCGCGACACCCGCGGCGAGCAGTTGCTTCCGCAGGCCTGCCCGCAGGTCGAGGCCGGGGGTCCCCTTGACGGTGCGGGTGGCGCTGCCGGGAAGGAACTTCTCGACGTCCGCCTGCATCGCCGCGGGGACCTCGTACTGTCGGCCACTCGCCGCCGGACCCAGGAACGCGCCGATCCGGTCGACCCGCGCCCCCTGCTCGACCATGACGTCGAGTACCCGCGGAACGATGCCGATGCGGGCGCCGATCCGGCCGGCGTGGACGGCGGCGATCACCCCGGCCTCGTCGTCGGACAGCAGCACCGGGACGCAGTCGGCGCTGAGGGTCGCGAGCGCGAGCCCGGGAACCGTCGTCACCAGCGCGTCCGTGGCGGGCACCGGCACGTCGGTGGGCCCGTCGACCACGGTCACGTTGCGACTGTGGATCTGCTCCATCCAGACCAGGTGGTCGAAGGCCACGCCGATGTTGTCTGCCAGTCGACGCCGGTTCGCCTCCACCGCGGCCGGATCGTCGCCGACGTGATCACCGAGGTTGAACGTGTCGTACGGCGCGACGGAGTGTCCTCCGACACGGGTGGTGACGACGCGGCGAACCCTGAAAACGGGGGTGGACGGCGAACTCAACGACGCATGAAGGAGGGCACGTCGACTTCGTCTTCACCCTCCTCGTCGGACACCGGCACCGCGCGGGACTGACCGTTTCCCGGAAGCGGCGGCAGACTGCCCGGACTCTGGTGGGAGCTGATCGTCTCGCGGGTCACCGACATCGGCTCGCTGTGCTGCTGCTCGGCCGAATGTCCGACCTCGCCTGCCCGCCCGGCTCCGATGGCGCTGCGACCGGCAGCACCCGACTCGACCGGTCGGCGGGCGGGGGTGCCGCCGTCGAATCCGGCGGCGATGACGGTGACCCGCACCTCGTCGCCGAGCGAATCGTCGATGACGGTGCCGAAGATGATGTTGGCGTCGATGTGGGCGGCTTCCTGCACCAGCGACGCAGCCTCGTTGATCTCGAACAGGCCGAGGTCGCTGCCACCGGCGATCGAGAGCAGCACGCCGCGCGCACCCTCCATCGACGCCTCGAGCAGCGGAGAGTTGATCGCCGATTCCGCGGCCTTGATGGCCCGGCCCTCGCCGCGCGAGGATCCGATGCCCATCAGTGCGCTACCCGCGCCGGACATGACGCCCTTGACGTCGGCGAAGTCGACGTTGATCAGACCAGGGGTGGTGATGAGGTCGGTGATGCCCTGGACACCGTTGAGCAGGACCTCGTCGGCGCTGCGGAACGCGTCCATGAGGCTGACGGCGGCGTCGCCGAGCTGCAGGAGGCGGTCGTTCGGAATCACGATGAGGGTGTCGCACGATTCGCGCAGCGACTGGATGCCGGTGTCGGCCTGGCCGCCGCGGCGCTTGCCCTCGAAGGAGAAGGGGCGGGTGACGACACCGACGGTGAGTGCTCCGAGCTTGCGCGCGATACTCGCCACGACCGGTGCTCCACCGGTACCCGTGCCGCCGCCCTCGCCTGCGGTCACGAACACCATGTCGGCGCCCTTGAGGACTTCCTCGATCTCGTCCTTGTGGTCTTCTGCGGCCTTCCGGCCGACTTCGGGATCCGCGCCGGCTCCGAGCCCGCGGGTGAGTTCCCGGCCGACGTCGAGCTTGACGTCGGCGTCACTCATCAGCAGCGCTTGCGCGTCGGTGTTGACGGCAATGAACTCGACTCCCTTGAGTCCCTGCTCGATCATCCGGTTGACTGCGTTCACGCCGCCGCCGCCGATGCCGACGACCTTTATTACGGCGAGGTAGTTGTGCGGGGGCGTCATCGGCTCTCGCCTTCCATGAGTGTGTATCACGCTTTCGTACAGATCAGTCCAGCCTGAACCCTCAACCTCAACCATAGGGTTACGGTTATGTCAAGTGCTGCTCGACTAGAGCGAAACGCTATGCACCGGCATAGGGATACGCCATTAGGCGCGCCGAGACGCGCCGAGTTATTTGACGAACTCCCCCGCAACTCTCTCGCATCCGGGTCACGACCCCTCACCGCACCGTCGGCAGGTCGGGGCTCGACACGTCGTACGTCTGCCCGGGCTGGGTGAGCAGCGGCAGGGTGACCGCAGCCTTGCGCTCGGACTTCTCCGTGCCGCCCCACACCACAATCCGGCCGTCGAGCAGCGTCACCGAGATATCCGAAATCGACTTCGCCGCAACCTGTCCCACCTGACCCCGCAGCTGAGGTGGCATCGATTCCAGCACTTCGATCGCCGCCTCCGTCGACGGGTCGCCCCACCCCGGTGTCTCCGTCACCAGACGCGGCACCCCGGGCGGCGGCGGTGCGATCTCGTAGTCCACGGCCTTCGCGTCGAAGAGATGGGTACCGCCGGGGCTGTCGACGAACACGACGGGCACCCGCTCGGTTACCGTGACCCGGATGGTGGACGGGTACACCCGCTGGACACGCGCGGACGCCACCTTCGGGATCGCGGCGACGCGCTGAGCCGCGCCCTCGGTGTCGACACGCAGCAACGGCTGCCCCTGCGGCACCGCCAGTACCTGGCGAATCTGCTCCTCCGAGATCGACGTCGCCCCCGCGACGTCCGTCTCCCGCACCGACAGCAGCGGCGTGAACCAGGCGACGAGACCGAGCGCCACGACCACGACCACGACGACGCCGACGACGCCCATCACCGCCGGCCGCCGGTACCACGGCCGCCGCGGCGTCTCCACTGCCGCGGACTTCCGTGCCGCCGAGGCCGATTCGCGGGTACGCCGCGTTCCGGGATCGGTGACCGTCGAGGTGCGCCGAGGCGAGGACGTCCGATCGCCCGCCGTCGCGCGGGAATCGAACGCGCCCGGCCGCGGACTGCGCTGGGCATCGCGGCGGACAGGGCGGTCCGGCCGCTCGGACCGGGCCCGACGCTCCCGCGTCATCGCGACGGGTGGTGGTGCGGAGCCGCACGCAAAGCGTCGAGGATCTGGTTTCCGAGCATCGTCACGTCACCGGCACCCATCGTGATCACCACGTCCCCGGGGGACGCGAGTGCCGCGACCTGCCGCGGCGCCTGCGACAGGTCGGGCTGGTAGTACACCGGCTTCGACACCGACAGCGCGACCAGGGCGCCGCTGACGCCCGGGAGCGGTTCTTCCCGCGCGCCGTACACGTCCAGGACAACCACCTCGTCGGCGAGGTCGAGTGCGTGCCCGAACTCCTCCGCGAATGTTGCTGTGCGGGAGTACAGGTGGGGCTGGAACACCACGATGACCTTGCCGCTGCGCACCGACTCCTCGGATTCGCGGCGGTCGGCCTCGTGGGGCTGGCGCACCAGATCGGCGGCGGCGCCGAGCACGGCCCGCACCTCCGTCGGGTGATGCGCGTAGTCGTCGAAGACGCGGACCCCGTGCTCGCGGCCGGTGAACTGGAACCGGCGGTGCACTCCCCCGAATCCGGCGATGCCTTCGAGGATCTCGTCCACGTCGGCACCGGCTTCCCGGGCGGCGAGGAGGGCGGCCAGCGCGTTGAGCGCCATGTGCCTGCCGGGCACACCCATCCGGACCGTCCTCGGCGACTGCTCCCCGGCCAGCTGGAACTGCAGGACTCCGCCCACGTCCCTGGCCTCGAAGCTCAGCAGTCGCGCGCCGACCTCGACGCCGTCGACGGGAGCGAAGGCCCCGTCCGGGCTCTCGGCGCTGCCGTATCCCAGCACCCGCACACCGGGCAGTCCCCGCGCCGCCACTCGCTGCGCGAGCGCCGCGGATCCCGGATCGTCGAGACAGGCGACGAGCAGACCGCCGGGCGACAGACGTGCCGCGAAATCGTCGAACACCTGGATGTACGCCTCGGTGCTGCCGAAGTAGTCGAGGTGGTCGGCTTCCACGTTGGTGACGACGACGACGTTCGGTTCGTATTGGAGCAGCGAACCGTCGCTCTCGTCGGCCTCGGCGACGAACACGTCGCCGCTGCCGTGATGGGCGTTGGTTCCGGCCTCGTTGAGTTCGCCGCCCACCGCGAACGACGGATCGAAACCGCAGTGTTGCAACGCCACCACCAGCATCGACGTGGTCGACGTCTTGCCGTGGGTACCGGACACGAGCAGTGTGTTGTGCCCCTGCATCAGCGAGGCCAGCACCGCGGGTCGCAGGATCACGGGTATCCCGCGCCGGGCCGCCTCCACGAGTTCCGGGTTGTCCTTGGGGATCGCGGCGTGGGTGGTGACCACGACGGTCGGGCCACCGGGTAGCAGGTCGAGCGCACTCGCGTCGTGGCCGATGCGGACCTGCGCACCGCGGGCGCGCAGGGCGAGGACGCCGCGGCTCTCCTTGGCGTCCGATCCGGACACCTGCCCACCCCTGGCCAGCAGGATCCGCGCGATTCCGGACATTCCGGCGCCGCCGATCCCGACCATGTGGACACGTTGCAACTGCGCGGGCAGGTCGGTCATGGGGTTCCCCTTGTCAGCGCGGCCACGTCGAGCACGATGCGCGCAACCTCGGTGGCTGCGCTGCGGTGACCCGCGCCGGCCGCGCGTCGCCCCATGTCCTCGAGCTGTGCAGGGTCGCGCAGCAGAGGGATCACGGTCTCCGCGACGAATCCGGCGGACAGGTCTCCGTCGGCGACAATCATTCCACCTCCGGCGGCGACCACCGGTCGCGCGTTCAGTTCCTGCTCCCCGTTGCCGTGTGGCAGCGGCACGTACACCGCGGGAAGTCCCACCGCCGACACCTCCGCCACCGTCATCGCACCCGACCGGCAGATCACCGCGTCCGCGGCCGAATAGGCAAGGTCCATCCGCGACAGGTAGGGAACAGCCACGTACGGCGGGCCGCCCGGTGTCGAGGGAACGTCGAGGGTGTTCTTCGGTCCATGCGCGTGCAGAACGGCCACACCGGCCGCAGCCAGCGACTCCGCAGCGCCCGACACGGCCTCGTTGAGCGACCGCGCGCCCTGCGAACCGCCGAAGACGAGCAGCACCGGACCGTCGGCCGGGAGGCCGAAGTGTGCGCGCGCCTCCGCGCGCAGGGCAGCCCGGTCGAGACCGGTGATCGACGCCCGGACCGGGATCCCGAGGATCTCCGCGTCCGAGCGGCCGCGAGCGGAGACTCCGGAACCGGCGACCGCGGCCAGGACCCGGGCGGCGCGGCGGGCACCGATCTTGTTCGCGATCCCGGCGCTGGCGTTCGCCTCGTGCACCACGATCGGAATGCGGCGCCTGCGGCGGAGCAGTCCGGGGCCGGCCGCCAGGTATGCGGGCAGCGCGACGTACCCGCCGAATCCGACGACGACGTCGGCACCGGTTGCGTCGAGCACCTCGCGGGTGCGGCGCACGGACGCGCGCACCCGGCCGGGAAGCCGCAGCAGGTCGAGGGTGGGTTTACGGGGCAGTGGCACCGGCGGAATGAGCTCGAGCGGGTAGCCCCGCTCGGGAACCAGGGTGGTTTCGAGGCCACGCGCGGTGCCGAGAGCGGTCACCACCGCGGTGTCGTCGATCGCCTTGATCGCATCGGCCACTGCCAGAGCCGGTTCGATGTGCCCGGCGGTACCACCACCGGCCACGATCACCGACAGGGTGGACTTGTCGCCGTTCACCTACGAAATCCTCGCTCTCCTGCTCGGCCACCCGAGCTTCGCTGTTGACGTGCACCTCGTTCGGGGGTGCGGCCCTTGCCGCGTTCGGGGCGGCCCTTCTCGTATGTGACGCTGCGGGTCCGCGGGGCCATCTCGCGACCCGCCCGCCGGCGGGCTTCGGCGCGGCGCACCGCCTCGGCGCGTGCCGCGTCGGCCCGCACCGGCGAATACGCCTCCGGCTTGCGGAGCCGGAGAAGTCGACCGAACGGGCCGTCCTGCCCGGAGTGCAGCGCCGCGACCGCCTCCGGTTCGTGCCGCGCCGCGTTGGCGACGAGACCGAACATGAACAGTGTGGTGGCCGTCGACGTTCCGCCGGCCGACACCAGCGGCAACTGCAGGCCGGTGACGGGCAACAGCCCGATCACGTATCCGACGTTGATGAACGCCTGTCCGGTGATCCACACCGTCGCCGTTCCGGTGAGCAGGCGAAGGAACGGGTCGGCGGATCGCGCGGCGATGCGCAGGCCCGTGTACACGAACAGTCCGAACAAACCGAGGACGGCGGCGCCGCCGAGGTATCCGAGTTCCTCGCCGATGATCGCGAAGATGAAGTCGTTGTGGGCGTTCGGCAGGTAGCTCCACTTCGCGCGACTCTGCCCCAGCCCTCGGCCGAGGATCCCGCCGTCGGCGAGCGAATACATCGCCTGCCGCGACTGGTACCCGATGCCCTGCGGGTCGGAACCGGGATTGAGGAACTCCCGCACGCGAGCGGAGCGATAGCCGGCGGTGAGCGCGAGGATCACGATTCCGCCGAAACCGGTGCCGACGATGGCGACGAAGAGCTTCAGCGGCAGACCCGCGAACCACAGCAGCGCCATCAGGATGATGGCCAGCGAGACCGTCGTACCGAGGTCGGGCTGCAGGATGATCAGGACGAACGCGACGAGCGCGGCCGGCACCAGCGGAACGAGCATGTCCCGGATACTGGAGATGTCGCTGCGCCGCGACGCCAGGATGTGCGCACCCCACGCTGCCAGCGCGATCTTGGTGAGCTCGGCGGGCTGCAACGAGAATCCCGCGACGACGAACCAGCCGCGGGTGCCCTGGGACACCGTGCCGATGCCGGGGATGAGGACCAGGACCAGCAGGATGATCGTGACCGCGAAGGCCGGGAACGACAGGGCGCGCATCACCCGGACCGGGATCTGCAGCGCCGCATAGAACAGGCCGAGCCCGAGAGCCGCGAACAACGCCTGCCGGGTGAAGAGGGTGTATGCCGAACCGTCGGAAGCGTAGGCCTCGACGCTCGAGGACGACAGCACCATCACCAGACCGAGGACCGTCAGCAGGAACGCGATGGTGACCACGAGGTGGAACGACGCCAGAGGCCGCGACAGCCAGGCCCCGATCCGGGTGCGCGGGCCGCGGGGAGGTGCCGTGCGCGTGCGGGGACTGGCCGGTGGCCGCTTCGTCGTCCCGGGTGCGGCCGCCGTGCGGGCCGGGGACCGCTGACCCTCGGGGACGCGGCGGGTGCGGGCTCCGGCGGAGGTCATCGCAGCGTCCTGGAGATGTCCGACTCGTCGAGCCTGCCGACGGCGTCCGCGAAGCTGCGGCCCCGGTGGCCGTAACTGTCGAACATGTCGAGCGAGGCAGCCGCGGGCGCCAGGACGACGGAATCCCCTGGCGTTGCCAGCGCAGCCGCCTCGCGCACGACGACACCCATCACGGCGTCGCTGTCGGTGTCCGCCGGCAGCACCACCCGGTGCGTCGCGGTCTGCGGGACTGCACTCACACCTGCATCGTCTCCCGTTTCGACAGTGACCACGGGAACCTCGGGGGCGTGTCGCGCAAGGGACTCTGCGATCTGCATCGCATCGCGGCCCAGCAGGACGGCGCCTGCGAGGCGACCGGCCACCTCCCGGACGAGGTCGTCGACCCGCGCACCCTTCAGCAGACCACCGGCGATCCACACCACCCGCTCGTGGGCGAGGATCGACGGGCGGGCGGCGTGCGGGTTGGTGGCCTTGGAGTCGTCGACGAACGTCACTCCCCCGACGTCGGCGACGTGTGCCGCGCGGTGCGGTCCCACGACGTGGGCGGCCAGACCTGCGGCGACGGCGTCCGGCGGAACTCCGATCGCCCGGGCCAGAGCCGCCGCGGCCAGGGCATCCATCAGCCCGGCGGGCCCGGGCGGGGTGATCCCCTCGGCCGGAGCCAGCCGCTCGCCGTCCGCGAACGCGCGGTCGACGAGATACCCGTCCTCGACCCCCAGTTCGCCCGACGCCGGCACACCCAGCCGGAAACCGAGGGTCCGGACTGCGAGGGACGAGGAGAAGAGAGAGGACGCGACCTCGTCGTCGAGACCCAGCACCGCGACCTCACCGGTCAGGGCGCGGGCCTTCGCATCGATGTACGGCTGCATCCCACCGTGCCAGTCCAGATGATCCTCGGCAATGTTGAGGATCGCGCCTGCGGTCGGCCGGACCGACGGCGCCCAGTGCAGCTGGAACGACGAGAGTTCGACCGCCAGCACCTCCGCCCGGGGTTCGGTCTGCCGCAGGGCGTCGAGTACCGGCAGCCCGATGTTGCCGCAGGCCAGACTCGGCAGCTCGGCCGCCTCGAGGATGGACTGCAGCATGGAGGTCGTCGTGGTCTTGCCGTTGGTGCCGGTGACCACCAGCCACCGCCGGGGCGGGCCGTAGAGCCCGGACCGGTCCACGTGCCAGGAGAACTCGATGTCGCCCCAGATCGGTACCCCGTCCCCGGCGGCGAGCGAGAGCAGCGGCGCGTCCGGGCGGAACCCCGGGCTCGTCACGACCAGCGCGAACTCGGCGACCCGGTCACGCTCGGCGAGCAGATCGTCGATCGGGACGGTCGCGGCGCCGAGCCGCGCGCACTCGGCGAGGGCGTCGACGTTCGCGTCCGTGACGGTGACGAGCGCACCGAGGTCACGAAGAGGTTCGATGGTGGCCCGGCCGGAGACACCCGCACCGGCGACGAGGACGCTGCGACCCCGCAACCAGTCGAGCCTGCCGTGTTCCTCCGCCACGTCGTCAGCCCCCGATCGCTGCCAGGTACTCGCTGTAGAACAGCGCGAGCCCGATCGCGGAGGCGATGGCGGCCAGCAACCAGAACCGGATGATCACCGTGGTTTCCGCCCACCCGGCGAGTTCGAAGTGGTGGTGGAACGGAGCCATCCGGAAGACTCGTCTTCGGCTCGACCGGAACACCGCGACCTGGATCACCACCGATGCCGCCTCGGCGACGAACAGCGCGCCGATCACGACCATCAGCAGTTCTGTGCGCGTCGTGATCGACAGTCCGGCGAGCATGCCGCCGAGTGCCAGCGAACCGGTGTCGCCCATGAAGATCTTGGCGGGCGCCGCGTTCCACCACAGGAATCCGATGCACGCACCGGCACCGGCCGCGCAGATCAGGGCCAGATCGAGCGGATCGCGGACGTCGTAGCAGCCCTTGCCGGGGCTCGTCTCGCACGCATTGCGGTACTGCCAGAACGTGATGATCACGTACGCGCCGAGCACCAGGCTCATGGAACCGGCAGCGAGACCGTCGAGGCCGTCGGTGAGATTGACCGCGTTCGACCAGGCGCTCACCAGGAGATAGCAGAACGCGACGAACACGACGGAGCCCATCGTGACCGTCGCGATGTCACGCACGTATGACAGGTGCGCACTGCCGGGGGTGAGGTCGTTCGCGCCCCGGAACTGCAGCGCGAGAATGCCGAACACCACGGCCGCGATGAGCTGTCCGACCAGCTTCGCCGTCTTGTTCAGACCGAGGTTGCGTTGCTTGCGGATCTTGATGAAGTCGTCGAGGAACCCGACCCCGCCGAGCGCCGTCGTGAGACCGAGAACCAGCAGTCCCGATGCCGACGGCCCGTCCGCGTTGTAGCCGATGCCGATCAGGTGCGAACCCCAGTAGCCGGCCCACAGTCCGGCGAGGATGGCGACGCCACCCATCGTCGGGGTGCCGCGCTTCGACTGATGGCTCGCCGGACCTTCGACACGGATCTCCTGGCCGAACCCCTGACGGGAGAAAGCCTTGATGAGAACGGGGGTCAGCAGAATCGAGACGGCGAGCGCGATGCCCGCCGCGAAGAGGATCTGTCTCACCGCGTAGCCTCCGAACCCTTCTGTCCCGTGCTTCCTGCCAACACCGTGTCCGCGACCTCCCACAATCCGATGGACTGCGACGCCTTGACCAGCACCAGATCACCCGGCGCCAGTTCCCGTTCGAGCAGTGCGACCGCACCGGCGATGTCGGGGACGAGGATCGACTCCTCACCCCACGAACCTTCCATGACCGCACCCTGGTGCATGGCGCGGGCGGGCCTGCCGGTTCCGACGATGATCAGCCTGCTCACATCCAGCCGGACCGCGAATCTGCCGATGGCGTCGTGTTCGACCACTGATTCTGGACCCAGCTCGGCCATTTCTCCGAGCACCGCCCAACTCCGGCGCGCCGCGCCCCGGCCCGTCCTGGCCATGGAGACCAGCGCCTTCAGGGCCGCCCGCATCGAGTCGGGGTTCGCGTTGTACGAGTCGTTGACGACGGTCACACCGTCCGACCGGTCGCGGACATCCATTCGGCGAGCCGAGACCGCGGCAGCACCGGAGAGAGCCTGCGCGATCTGCTCGAGGTCCGCCCCGCATTCGAGCGCCACCGCCGCTGCGGCGAGCGCGTTGCCGACCTGGTGTTCACCGTGCACGGCGAGCTCGACGGCGACACTGCCCGTCGGCGCTGTGAGAGTGAAACGCGCCCTTGCCTTCTCGTCGAGCACGATGTCGGTGGCCCGCACGTGCGCGGACTCCGACCGACCCACGAGAACCACCCGGGCCGACGTGCGCGGGGCCATGGCTACCACCAGCGGATCATCCGCGTTGAGGATCGCGACACCACCCTCGTCCGCCGAGGGCAGCGACTCCGCGAGTTCACCCTTGGCTACGGCGATCGCGTCACGCGAACCGAATTCGCCGAGGTGCGCCGTTCCCACGTTGAGGACGACCCCGATCTTCGGGGGTGCGATGTTCGCGAGGGCGGCGATGTGACCGCGGCCGCGGGCCGACATCTCCAGAACCAGGAAGCCTGTGTCCGCGTCCGCGCGTAGTGCAGTCCACGGGTGGCCGAGTTCGTTGTTGAACGATCCGGGCGGCGCGACGACGGGACCGAGAGGGCGCAGGACGGCGGCGAGCAGATCCTTCGTCGACGTCTTTCCCGCCGATCCGGTGACACCGACCACGGTGAGCCCCTTCGCGGTGAGGTCGTCGACGGATGCGCGCGCGAGCTTCGCGAGGGCCGCGAGCACGGCGGCGCCCGATCCGTCGGTGTCGTGTTCGAGTGCCATCGCCTTGCTCGGGACATCGCTCGGCGTCGGGGTCACGACGACCGCGGGGACACCGACCGGGCGCGCCGCCAGGACCGCGACCGCACCGGCCTCGACTGCCGACGTCGCGTGATCGTGGCCGTCCACGCGCGCGCCGGGCAGGGCGAGGAACAACCCCCCGGCGGTGACCTTCCGCGAGTCGAACTCGACCGTTCCCGTCACCTCGGCCGACGGGTCGGCGACGTCGTGCAGTTCGCCGCCCACGATCTCGGCGATGCGAGCGAGTGTCATCGGGATCATCCTGCTCCTCCGACCTGTCGCTCGATCGCGTCGCCCAGTACGTCGCGGTCGTCAAATGGGTACTTCACCCCGTGTATCTCCTGACCGATCTCGTGTCCCTTGCCTGCGACCAGAACCACGTCGCCTGCCTGCGCCCAGCCGACGGCGTCGGCGATCGCCTTCGCTCGGTCGGCTACTTCCCACACCTGTCCCCGCTCGGATTCGGGCACTCCGAGAGCGCCCTCGCGGACCGCGGCTCTGATCTTCGCCGGATCCTCGGTGCGGGGGTTGTCATCCGTAATGATCAGCAGGTCGGCTCCACGCGCGGCCGCGGCGCCCATCAGCGGCCGCTTGCCTGCGTCGCGATCGCCGCCCGCACCCACGACGACGGCAACGCGACCGCGCACCTGCTCGCGCAGCGTCGCGATCACGGCCTCGACCGCTGCGGGCTTGTGCGCGTAGTCGACGACGGCGAGGAAGTCCTGCCCCCGGTCGATCCGCTGAACCCGGCCCGGCACGTCGACCCCGGCGATGCCCTCGACGGCGTCGCGCGGATCGACACCCAGCGCCGCGCACAGCGCGACGGCGAGAGAAGCGTTGGCGACGTTGTACTGCCCCGGCAGACGGAGCTCCACGTCGAGTGTCGTGCCCTCGGCCGTGGTGAGCGGAAAGGTCTGCGAGCCCGAGGGCGACACCGTCGCCGGGCCTGCCATCCACACCGCGCCCTCGCTCCCCGGCGTGGTGGCGACGGTCGTCACGATCGCGTGCGCGCCGCGGGCGACGTCGGCCATCCGCTGCCCCCACACGTCGTCGACACAGATGACGGCGTGCTGGGCATGCACGGACGAATCGGCGGCGAAGAGCCGCGCCTTGGCGGCGAAGTAATCCTCGAAGTCGCGGTGGAAGTCCAGGTGGTCCTGGGACAGGTTCGTGAACGCACCCACATCGAAGCGGACTCCGTCGACGCGGCCGAGCGACAGCGCGTGGCTGGACACCTCCATGACGACCGTGTCGATCCCCTGCTCGAGCATCACGGCGAACAGGGCGTGGAGTTGCGGCGCCTCGGGTGTCGTCAGTGCGCTGGGCACCCGGCGGCCACTCATCCGGGTCTCGATGGTGCCCACGAGACCGGTCGTCCGCCCCGCGGCGGTGAGCGCGGCTTCGACGAGATACGACGTCGTGGTCTTCCCCGACGTCCCGGTGATACCGATGACCTGCATCTTCTCCGAGGGTCGACCGTAGATGGTGGCCGACAGCTCACCGAGGACGCCCCGTGGGTCGTCGTGGACGAGCACCGGCATGTCGGAGCCCAGTGCGGACACCAGAGCGAATCCGGCCTCGTCGGTGAGGATCGCGGTCGCTCCGCGTGCGAGAGCGTCGGCGGCGAACTCCGCGCCGTGCGCGCGTGCCCCGGGAAGGGCCGCGAACAGATCGCCCTCGACGATCCCCTGGGCGCGGAGATCCACCCCGGTGACGATCACGTGCTCGGCGGTTCCGGCGGGTGCCTCGACCCTCGCTCCGGCGAGCGCTGCCAGAGCGCTCACCGTGGTACGGACCGGCTGGGCGGGGCGAAGACTGTCTGTGACCTTCACCTCCACTGACGCCGACTGCGGGCGGGACGGAACAGGCACCGGGCTCCTCTCGGATGTCGACTCTCACTGACAACGGCGTAGTGCACGGATCGATACAGCGTGCTACCTCGGCAGTTCCCTGCGTCCACGGAAAAGTCCGTGTCCACTGAACGGCCGACGTGTCAGATTACCGCGAGAGCTCTCGGAACCCGATTCGGCCGACCTTCGCTCAATCGGCCTGCAGCACCAGCCTGCGTCCGGGGTCCGGGGACATCGGCACGCTGTCGCGTTGCAGCATCCAGGACGCGATGTTGTGGAACAGCGGTGCGGCGGACTGCCCGCCGGAACCGTCCGCGCTGCGTGTCGGCGCGTTGAGCATGATTCCGACGACGTACCGCGGGTTGTCGGCCGGGGCGATCCCTGCGAACGTGATCCAGTAGTTCGAGTTCGAGTAGCACTTGCAGGCGGGATCGACCTGCTGAGCGGTGCCCGTCTTGCCGCTGATCTGGTACCCGTCGACGGCGGCCTGCACCCCGGTGCCCCGCTGGTTGCCCGTGTCGTTCTGGGTGACGGAGCGGAACATGTCGCGAACGGTGGACGCGGTCTGGGGGCTGACGACGGTCACCTCCTCGGGCATCTCGGTCTCCGTCCGGTTCCCGGACGCGTCGACCGTCGCTTTGACGATGCGCGGCGGGATGCGGACACCGTCGTTGGCGATCGCCTGGTACATGCCGGTCATCTGCAGCAGCGTCATCGACAGGCCCTGACCGATCGGCAGGTTCGCGAACGTGCCTCCCGACCACTGGTCGCGGCTGGGGACGCTGCCGGCGCTCTCACCGGGAAGCCCGACGTCGGTGCGCTGGCCGAGACCGAACCTGGACAGCATGTCCGCGTAGCGGTCCTCCCCCACCCGCTGGGCGAGCATCAGGGTGCCCACGTTCGAGGACTTACCGAACACCCCCGTGGCCGTGTACGGGGCGACCCCGTGGTCCCACGCATCCTTCACCGACACACCCGACATCTGAATGTTGCCGGGGACCTCGAGAACTTCGTCCGGTGTGGTGAGCCCGTACTCGATCGCGGCCGCCGCGGTGACGATCTTGTTGACGGAGCCCGGTTCGAACGGCGTGCTCACCGACAGGTTGCCCATCTCCACGGTCCGCGGGTTGTTGCCCACCCCGATCGCCGGATTGAACGTGCTGTCGTTCGACATCGCGAGCACTTCACCGGTGTGGGAGTCGAGCACGACCGCAGACGCGTCCTTCGCACCGGACTTGTCCTTGGCCATCTGCACCTGCTGCTGGACGTAGTACTGCAGGTCGGAGTCGATGGTGAGCTCCACGCTCGACCCGTCCACCGCCGGTTGCTTGTCACGCCAGCTGCCGGGAATCACCGCGCCGTCGGAGCCGCGGTCGTAGGTCTGGGAGCCGTCGGTGCCGGCGAGGGTGGAGTCGAGCGAGTCCTCGAGGCCGAGCAGTCCGTGACCGTCCCAGCCGGTGGCGCCGACGAGATTCGCGGCAAGGGATCCGCCGGGGTACTCGCGGATGTCCTGGCGTTCGAGTCCGACCTCCGGGAACTTGTCGCTGATCTGCGCGGCGATGTTGGGATCGACGCTGCGCGCGAGATAGACGAACGTGTCGTCGCCGTGGAGTTTCTCCTTCAGATCCTTCTCGGGTGCGGCGTCGCCGATCCGGTCGTGGATCTCCTTCGCGATCGCGTCGAGACGGGAGTCGACGTCGGGGGCGGTGTCGCTCTTGGTCTTCGCCTCCTCGAGTTCCTTCCGCACCCGCGCGGGCTGGAACGTCAGGGCCTTCGCTTCCATCGTGAACGCGATGGGGTTGGCGTTGCGGTCGGTGATCGACCCGCGCAGCGCCGGATCCACCTCGGTGGTGGTGCGCTGGTTCGCCGCCTCCGCGGACAGTTGTGGTGCGTCGATGACCTGAATCCACAGAAGCTGCACTGCGGCGAGGCCGAGCGCCAAGAACATCATTAGGCGTCCGTACCGTTGCCTGAACGGAAAGGACGCCGAACCGGCGCCCTTGGGGCGCCGGGGACGACTTCTCGGTGCGCTTCGACTCACCGGCGACCGCCGGACGGTGGAGCAGTCGTCGGAGCGGTGGTCGAGGGGATCACGGGAACCAATTGTTCACCCTGCGCTTGGATCTCCGTGCCATTGCCGGGCTGCTGCGGCGTGGCGCGCGGCGACTGCGTCGTCGTCCCGCGGTTGGGGGCGGTCGCGACGGCGTTGCCGCGCTGGGTGGGCGCGGTGGCGACGTCCAGCGGCGGCACGGGTGCACCCGACGCCGGGGCCGGCTTTCCGACGACCTCGACGCTGCCGTCGGGGTGGACGACGAGGCGAGCGGGATCGTTGGCGGGCACCATGCCGAGCTTGGCCGCTTCCTCCGCCAGTTTCGGGGCGGAGTTGGCGGTCTCGACGTCACGCTGGAGCGCGGCCTTCTCCTCCGAGAGCGACTGGTTGTGGGCGCGGGCGGCGCTCAGCTGGTACGAGTCCTCGGCGGACCGGGTCGTCAGCAGCAGTGTCATGGCCAGCCCCATGGCGAGCAGAACGAGGATCGTCGCCACGAACGGGATGCGGGCGGTGAGCGTGCCGGTGCGGTTCTTGCCGGAGACGGCGACCGCGGATCCGTTGTGCACGGCTGCGCGCTGGGTGCGCTTCTTGTACGCCCGCTCAGCCGCGCCCGTCCGGTTGGCCGCCCGCACGGGCCGCATCTCGGTGGAACTCACCTGAACCGTCATGCCGCCGACCTCCTGGCAATTCTTTCTGCAGCGCGCAAACGCACCGGGGCTGATCGTGGGTTCTCTTCGACTTCCTGTTCGGACGCCCGCTCCGCCCCCCGCGTGAGGATTCGGAACTCCGGTCCCATCCCCGGCAGTTCGACAGGAAGCCCCTCGGGGCTCTTCGACTTCGACCTGGGTGTGATTTCCTGCTTGACGACCCGGTCTTCCAGGGATTGGTACGACATGAACACGACGCGTCCCCCGACGGTCAACGCGTCGAGTGCAGCCGGGACCGCGGCGCGCAGTGAATCGAGCTCGCCGTTGACCTCCACTCGAAGGGCCTGGAACGTCCGCTTGGCGGGATGTCCCCCGGTACGGCGGGTCGCCGCAGGAATGGCGCGGTACAGCAGTTCGACCAGCGCTGCGCTGGTGGTGAACGGCTCCTTCGCACGCTGCCGGACGATCTCCGACGCGATCTTGCCTGCGAAGCGCTCCTCGCCGTACGTGCTGAGGATGCGAGCGAGATCTCCGTGGCTGTACGTGTTGAGGACCTCGGCCGCGGTGATGCCGGTGGTCGGGTCCATCCGCATGTCGAGGGGCGCGTCGATCGAGTACGCGAACCCCCGATCCGATTCGTCGAGCTGCATCGAGGAGACACCGAGGTCGAAGAGGATCCCGTGCACCGACTCGTGCGCGGGGAGGTCCGCCTGGCTGAGCGCATCCTCGATGCCGTCGTAGCGGGTGTGTACGAACGTGATGCGATCGGCGAACGGAGCGAGCCGGCCACCGGCGATCTCGAGCGCGTGCGGATCACGGTCGAGGGCGATGAGTCTCAGCTGGGGGTAGGTCCGCAGGAAGTGCTCGGAATGTCCGCCGAGACCGAGGGTCGCGTCGATCATGACGGCTCCCCCGCCCTGCGGGTCGTTCACGGTGAGGGCAGGGCCCAGCAGTTCGTCTGCGCGGTGAAGCAGTACCGGAATGTGACCGAAACCATCGGCGGGCGAGGAATCTTCCCCCTCGTGATCCACCATGATCCCTCCGGCTCCTGCTCTGTGGTGCGGGTGAAGTACCCGATGCCGGGGTTCACTGCTCGAACTTCTCTTGCCTGCCAGTTGCCGTGGCGAATGCCTCGAGGTCCCTGCCCGAAATGAAAACCTGGCGCTGGGGAAGTGCGTCAGGGTTCCGTCGGACAGAGGCCTCGCGGCATTCGCGGGGACGCGGTCACGCTCAGACGATCTCGCCGAGCGCGACTCCTGTTGCCTGCGAGTAGTTCTCCTCGTTCGCCTCGACGTAGGTCTGCCAGGCTTGCGCATCCCAGATTTCGAGGAAATCGACCGAACCGATCACTACGCAGTCCTTGGAGAGACCCGCGTAACGACGGTGATCTGCCGAGAGGGTGATGCGCCCCTGGGCATCTGCGTGCTGCTCATCGGTACCTGCCGCCAGTCCGCGAACGAAGGCTCGCGCCTCCGGATCGCTTCTCGACGCGGCCGCGGCCTTGCGCGCGAGAGCGGTGAACTCTTCCCGGGGATACACCGCGAGGCTGTGATCCTGACCCTTGGTGACCATCAACCCTCCCGCCAGCGCATCCCGGAACTTTGCGGGCAACGTGAGCCGCCCCTTGTCGTCGAGCTTCGGCGTGTAGGTACCGAGAAACACTCGACACCTCCCACCGCGTTCATATCGAACGCCGTATGCCCGGGCGGTTCACCTTCGCTCCCCGCTGCGCACCACAGTACCCCACTTTCCCCCACCTACAAGGTGGATAACGGCGTGTTGTCCGCCAATTTGCCCAGTACTTGCTGGTCAACGCTCATTGATGGAGGTGGGGGGAAATTCCCGACGTGATCGCCGACACGGGCACGGCCGATCGGGCTCGGCCACACAACGGCCCAGGATGCAGCAAAAGCCCAGGTGAAAGCGCAACGCGAGGGGGCGGCGCCCCTACCTCGCGGTTCATCGAGGAGCGCAGGGGGGAAAGTGGGGAAACGGGGTGGGTGAGGGTGGGGATTCGTGGGCGGCAACGTTCACTGGCCCCACAGGATCGACCCCCGCGCACCACAGGCCCACCGCAGCCGGGCGACCCTGCACCGGGCCCGGACACAGCAGTGGCGGGGGGGGGGCCCCAACCCCCCCCCCCCCCGGGGGGGGGTGGGGGGCGTCGTACACCGGGCCGGTCAGGTGGTGTTAGGCGGGGGCCAATGGGCGGGCCAACACCCCCC
>NZ_JBHXWI010000012.1:170630-204432 GCF_042671975.1 Rhodococcus sp. NPDC127593
CCCCATGCGCCCGGCCCCCCACCGGAGCCCCCCCCGCCCCCCCGCCCCCCCCGGCGGCGGGGCCCCCGGGCCGGGGCCCCCCCCCCCCCGGGGGGGGCGCCCCCCCCCCCCCCCCCCCGCCACTGTGCTGCTGAGCGGGTCGTACTACTCCTGCTCGAATCTCTTCTTGAAGCGGTCTTCCATTCGCGACGAGAATCCGCCACTCTTTCGCCCGCTTCGGGGCTTACCGCGTTCGGCACGGCCGGTCTCACCTTGTGTGGTCGAGCCACCACGTGAGGACTGTCCGGACTTGCTCTTTCCTCCACCCCACAGGAGGAGGACTCCGGCACCGAACATGACGATGAAGCCGATCAGGCTGATGACGGGAAAACCGCCCGGCTTGATCGGAAGGGCGACGCCGGCGATGAGCAGGACCAGCCCCAGAACGAACAGGGCCACCGCCTGCAATCGACGACGACTCGATGCCGCACGCATGCGACCGCCTCGCACAGTGGAGGCGAACTTGGGATCCTCGGCGTAGAGAGCGCTCTCGATCTGGTCGAGCATGCGCTGCTCGTGCTCGGAGAGTGGCACGGTACCTCCCCCGGCACTGGAGTGTTGGCCACCGCCTCACGGTGCGAGACGGTGGGTAACCGACTTTGGCGGCTACCTAGATTTAATAATACGAGCAGTTCGATCCCCGTACCACCTACTCCACGTACGAGTTCCTCACCAACCTTACGGACTCCCGCACCGAACCCCGTTCGGGGCACCGCAATGTCGCGCACGCCTCACTGTTTTCCCGCCGTTTCCGGGTCCGCCGCCGGCTACGACGCCCGCAGATCGAGACCTGCGCCACGTCCGATGTGATCTTCGACGGCCTGGAGAAAGCGCCCGACCTCGACGAAGAACTCGTCGGCCTCGAGATCGGTGAGGGTTCGCGACATTCCCGCCTCGATCGCGGCGCGGGTGGCCGAGTGCCCGGCGAAGTAGTCGGCCCAGTTCACGAATTCAGGCGCCGCGTCGGCCATGAGAACCCAGGCGTTACGCGTTCGTGTCCGTCTGCTCCCCGCCGCAGGCCCCTCGACGGCGGCCAACACCGCCCCCGCGCCGCGGAGCGCGGCCAGATACGCACTGTGGAATCGGTCCGCCGGCCCGCCGGCCCCCACCGATTGAGCGAGGAGCGCGTCGGCGCGATCGAGCAGTACCGAACCCCGCCTGGAGCCCGGGTTGCGTACGTCACCCGGTCGGCGCGAGTTCCCAGAGGCCGGTCCCGTGACCGGGTTCGTCATCACTTCGAACACCTCCAAACCCCGGTGCAACCACCCCGCCGGGCGTAGTCAGGTCGTGAGTTCGGGGGCCGGCGATGCTCGCTTCCCTCGAGCATCGCCGGATCCCCGCTATCGAACATCTGTTCGACCTATTCAATATAGCTGGACCCACCGACACGTCGTCAAGAGAAAGGTGAGACCGGTCGACACGAACGCTGACCAGACTCCGCTCGTGGTCGAACTCTCGGCCGCCGAGTTCCGCGACCGCCTGCACGAGGCGCTGTCGATCTACGTCGCCGCCATGGGCTATCCCCACGGCACCGAATACCACCGGGCGCCGATGTGGAACGAGCACCTGCAGCGATCGGGGTGGCGTGGCGTCGGCGCGCTCGTCCCGGCCGGTGACGGATCCGCCGACAACGCGGCCGCCCGCCTCGTCGCCGTCGCCTACGGCTACCGCGGGGCGCCAGAACAGTGGTGGCACCAGCAGGTCCGTTCCGGTCTGCGCCACACGGGATGGAGCCGGGACCAGATCGACGTGATCCTCGGCAACTACTTCGAACTCACCGAACTCCACGTCCACCCGGACGCCCAGGGACATCGGCTCGGCGAGACCCTGCTCGTCCGACTCCTCGAGCGCAGGCCCGAACGCGGGGTGCTGCTCTCCACCCCGGAAGTGGCGGACGAGGACAACCGCGCCTGGCGGCTGTATCGCCGCCTCGGCTTCAGAGATGTCCTGCGCCACTTCCGATTCGCCGGCGACAACCGGCCCTTCGCGGTGCTGGGACGCGGGCTTCCCCTGTGATCGACGCCGTGGTGGTGGGGTCGGGACACAACGCCCTGGTGTCGGCGTGTTACCTCGCGCGGTCCGGGTGGTCGGTCGAGGTGATCGAACGCGACACCGTGCTCGGCGGCGCGGTGTCCACGGTGGAACGCTTCCCCGGGTACAAGGTCGACCGCGGGTCGTCCGCGCACATCATGATCCGCCACACGGGGATCGTCGAGGAACTCGACCTCGGCGCGCACGGCCTGCGGTACCTCGACTGCGATCCGTGGGCGTTCGCCCCCGCCCCTGCCGGGACGGATCGGCCGGGAATCGTGTTCCGCCGCAGTCTGGACGCGACGTGCCGGTCCATCGAGGAGTCCTGCGGCGCCGCGGACGCCGACGCGTACCGCCGGTTCGTGGCGGTGTGGGGTCCGCGCAGCGCACGCGTCATGCGCGCGTTCTCGAAACCGCCGACCGGGCCCGCGCTGCTCTCGTCGTTCTGGGGGCTCGACACGGGCGGCGGCGGCAGCGACCTCTCCCGGCAGTTCCTCCGTTCCGGGGACGCGCTGCTCGACGAGTACTTCGACGACGAGCGCCTCAAGGCCGCGCTCGCGTGGTTCGGCGCCCAGTCCGGTCCGCCGATGTCGGAGCCGGGGACGGCGCCGATGGTCGGATTCGCGGCCCTGATGCACACCATTCCGCCCGGCCGCGCCGTCGGCGGCAGCGGCGCCCTGACCGCAGCTCTCGCCGCGAGGCTGCGGGCCGACTCCGGGACCGTCTCGCTCGGCGACTCGGTGGTCTCGCTGAGCCGCGACGGCGACTCCTGGACGACGCGGACGTCGTCCGGCCGGGAGATCCGCTCACGGGCGGTGATCGCGGGCTGTCACGTGCTGACCACCCTCGGCCTGCTCGAGCGGGGTGGTTACGACGCGCAGACCCTCGACCGGTGGCGTCGCCGGATCCGCGTCGGCCCGGGGATCGGGATGGTAGTGCGGCTGGCCACCGACGCCCTCCCCGACTATCCGAGTGCGCCCGACGCCTCGGTCACCCACGGGCTCCAGCTGCTGGTCTCGGACCGCGCACACCTGCGGCTCGCGCACGGCGCGGCGCTCGCCGGGGAACTCCCGCCGCGGCCCGCGGTGCTGGGAATGAGCTTCAGCGGCCTCGACCCCACCATCGCACCCGAGGGCAGGCACCAGGTGACCCTGTGGTCGCAGTGGCAGCCGTACCGGCTGACCGGCGGCCGGCGGTGGAGCGACCTCGCCGGGCCGGAGGCCGATCGGATCGTCGCGGAGATCGACGCGCTGGCACCCGGTTTCGGCGAGTCCGTCCTCGACCGGCACGTGCAGTCACCGCAGGACCTCGAAGACGAGATGGGGTTGCTCGGCGGCAACGTCATGCACGTGGAGATGTCACTGGACCAGATGATGATGTGGCGTCCCCTCCCCGAACTGTCCGGGCACCGGGTGCCGGGGGCCGACCGTCTATACCTCACCGGGGCCTCGACCCACCCGGGCGGCGGGGTGTCCGGCGCAAGCGGCCGGAGCGCCGCACGCATCGCGCTCCACGACGACCGGCGGGGCCTGGGACGCCTGCGGCTCCGGCGATGACCTCTCGCCTGCCCCTGTTCCTCGCGGGCGCGGCGATCGCGGCGCAGATCGTCTACCCGCTCGTGCACGGCGGGACCCGCGACGTCGTCACCGTGCTCGTCGTTGCGCTGCTCGCCGCGGCGTCCGTCACCCACGCCGCCGTGACCCGGGGTGCCCGCTGGACGGTGGGACTGGTGCTGGTGACCGCGGGGCTCGGTCTGTGCTCCGAGGTCGTCGGGACGGCCACCGGCGTCCCGTACGGCTGCTACGACTACAGCGTCGACCGACTCGGGCCGGCACTCGCCGGGGTGCCTCTGGTGGTGCCGTTCGCCTGGACGGCCGGGTTCTATCCGGTGTGGTGCGTGGCGTCCGTGCTCGCGCGCGGCCCGCGTCGACGGTTGACGCGCATCGCGCTGACGACGATCGGTGTCGTCGGCTGGGACCTGTACCTCGACCCGCAGATGGTCGCGGACGGGCAATGGCGCTGGTGTGTCACCGACGCCGGCCTGCCCGGTATCGAGCACATTCCGCTGACCAACTACGCCGGGTGGTTCGTCGTCGCGGCCGTGATGGCCGTCGCCGTGGACCGGATCGACCGTCGCCTGGACGCCGGGACCCGGCACCGTGACGGTGTCCCGATCGGGTTGTTCCTGTGGACGTGGCTCGGTTCGGCGCTGGCCCACTCGGTGTTCCTCGGCGCCCCCGAGTTGCGGTATTCGGCAATCTACGGGTGCTTGGCGATGGGAATCCTGGGCGTTCCGCTGCTCGTGTCGCTGCTTCGGCCGCGCGCCCGGCGACCCGGGACCCACGACACGCACCCTCACGCCTGACACCGATCCACTCCCCTGGCACGATACGACTGTGCAGCCGCCCTCAGTTCCGACCTCGACCCGCTCCCGGAGGGTCTTGTCCCTCGCGGCCCTCGGCCTCCTCCTCGTGCCCCTCCTCGCGGGATGCCTGCGGGTTCAGGTGTCGATGGGTGTGTCCGCCGACGACCGGGTCTCCGGCCAGATCGTGGCCGCCGCCGTACCGGCGAACGACCAGGACAAGGGCCCGCAACTCACTCCGCCCGACTCGCTGTCGGGCAAAGTGCGCGTCCAGGAGTACAAGAAGGACGGGTACGTCGGCAGCCAGGCGTTCTTCAGCGACCTCACGTTCGGCGACGTGCAACAACTCGGCACCATGTCGGAGCAGGCCAACGGAAGTTTCCAGATCTCGCTCCAGCGGACCGGCGACCTCGTGACCCTCGACGGGAAGGCCGATCTCGATTCGGTACCCGCCCAGGGCACCGACGTGCAGTTCACGATCGCCTTCCCGGCGCGCGTCGCCACCACCAACGGCACCCGCGAGGGTGACTCCATCGTGTCGTGGAAACTTCCCGCCGGCGACACCTCGACGATCCGCGCCGAGGTGCGCTACTCGGACCCGAGCACCCGTAGCTTCGCGGGCTGGGCAGGCATCATGGCCGGCGTGGCGCTTGGCGTCGCCGTGATCGTCGGTGCGCTGGCCTGGATGGCCCGCAACAGGGATCCGGTGACCGGCAGCGGTCGCGCACGGGACCACTCGGAGGTATGACCTCTCCGCCGATCGAGCGGGTCGTCCGGATCGGCTCCCTGATCTCGGTTCTCGGTCTCGCCACTGCCCTCGCCAACCTGTGCCGCGCCCCGCGGCTCCCCACGGCGGCCCGCCCGGTCACCGAACCCGTCACGGTCTGCATTCCGGCCCGGGACGAGCGTGACCGGTTGCCCGACCTGATCCGCGACCTGCGAGAACAGTGGGGCGTCGACGATCTGCGGGTGTTCGTCTACGACGACGCCTCCACGGACGGGACGGCCGGGGTCGCGGAAGCCGCGAGCGGCGCGGACCCCCGCTTCTCCGTGGTGCGGGGAACCGCGGAACCGCCGCCGGGCTGGGTGGGCAAACCCGCGGCCTGCCATCGGGTGAGTGAGCACGCCTTCGCGCAGGGCCGCGGTGCCGGCGGGATACTCGTGTTCCTCGACGCCGATGTGCGGTTGCGTCCGGACGCCGTGAACGCCGCCTGCGCCGCGCTGCGCGAGTCCGAAGCAGCGCTGGTCTGCCCGTGGCCGTTCCAGCAGGCGGGGTCGGTGACCGAGGTCCTGGTGCAGCCGATGCTCGCGTGGTCGTGGGCGGCGACGCTGCCCGTCCGCGTGGCCAACCGGTCGCGGCGCCCGTCGACGGCCGTGGCCTGCGGGCAGTTCATGGTCTTCGACTCCGCCGCGTACCGCGGGGTCGGGGGTCACCGGGCCGTCGCGGACAGCCTGACCGAGGACCTCGACATCGCCCGCCTGCTCCGCACGCGGGGCCATGCGACCACACTGGTCGTGGCCGGCCGGTCTGCGTCGTGCCGGATGTACGAGGACGCCGGTGCGCTGCGCCGCGGTTACGACCGCTGGCTGTGGACGGCATTCGGCGCCCGCCTCGACGCCGCGGCGGTCCTCGGTGCGGCGAGTGTGGCGTACATCGCGCCGCCGGTCGCGTTCGCGGCCGGACGGGGACGCGTACGCCAATGGGGTGCGGTGGGGTATCTCGCGGCCACGGCGTCCCGGCTGGGCGCCCGGGCACTCGAACGTGGTGGCCGCCTCACAGCCGCCGACGTGGCCGGCGCGGTCGCGCACCCGCTGTCCGTCGTCGCGGTGACGGCACTGACGGTGTCGTCACACCGCAATCGTCGCCGCGGGCGTACCCGGTGGAAGGGGCGGACGCTCAGCTGACCCGCGCCGGGGTGACCGGGGCGGGATCCGCCACACCCGAACCGACCTTGTCGCCGAGCCGGGCCAGCACCTCGCTCGTGGCGCGCGCGAAGTTGAGGGTGATGAAGTGCAGGCCGGGTGCGCCCTCCGCGATGAGACGTTCGCTCATCTCGGTGGCGACGTCGATGCCGATCTCGCGCACGGCGGCGCGATTCTCCTCGGCCCCGTTCCCGGCGGCAGTGGCCAGCCGCTTCTCGAGGTTGGCCGGGAGACTCGATCCCGACAGTTCGAGCACGCGGCGGACCGACCGCAGCGACGTGATCGGCATGATCTCGGGAATGATCGGCTTGGCGCCCTGCTCGGGGTCGTACGCCGACACCCGGTCGCGCAGACGCAGGTAGTCGTCGACGTCGAAGAACATCTGGGTGATCGAGTACTCGGCGCCGGCCCGCAGCTTCGACACCAGGTACCGGGTGTCGTGCGCGAGATCGGGCGCGCGGTAATGGCCTTCCGGGAACGACGCGACGCCGACGTGGAAGTCGCCGAGATCGCGGACGAGCCGCACGAGTTCCTCGGCGTACTCGACGCCGTCCGGATGCTTCTCCCATTCGCCCAGCGGGTCACCGGGCGGGTCGCCGCGCAGGACCAGGATGTTGCTGATTCCGCGGTCGGCGTAGGCGCCGACCATCGACCGCAGTTCGTCGACGCTGTGCGACACGGCCGTGAGGTGCGCGACCGGCAGGAGTGTGGTCTCTTCGGCGAGCTGGCCCGTGACGCGGACCGTGCGGTCGCGCGTCGACCCGCCCGCGCCGTAGGTCATGGACACGAAGGCCGGACCCAGCCGCTCGAACTCCCGGACGGCACGCCACAGCCGAGCCTCGGCGGCCTCGTCGCGCGGCGGCGAGAATTCGACGGAAAAGGGGACCCGGCCGTCGTTGGTCGACCGGATCCGGTCGACGATGGACGGGGTGCGGGTTACCCAACCTTCGCTGGCCCGCCCCCTGACGGAATCGAATGTCACCCGTCCAGCATAGGTAGTGCCCGGGGCAATGCACCCACTGCGTCTGCACGGGCGGCGGGATCCGGGTATCCGGCCACCCGGGAGGGCGCCCACTATGGTGGTGTCGACGCCTGTCGCCGGTCTCGGCGCGCACGCGAGAATTCGATCCTGGAGGCAACACTGTCCGTTGGAACGCGCCCCGCCGCCCTCGCGGCCGAGGTCGAAAATGCGCTTCGCGACTTCTTCACCAGCCGGCAGGACCTCGTCGACTCCGTGGGCGGTGGTTACCGCGAGGCCGTGACCACCCTCGAAGACTTCGTGCTGCGCGGAGGCAAGCGGGTCCGGCCGGCCTTCGCGTGGACCGGCTGGCTCGGGGCGGGGGGCGACGCCCGCGACCCCGAGGCCGGACCCGTGCTCCGCGCCTGCTCCGCGCTGGAACTGGTTCAGGCCTGCGCGCTGGTTCACGACGACATCATCGACGCGTCCACGACACGTCGCGGGTTCCCCACCGTCCACGTCGAGTTCGCGGAACAGCATCGCGTCGGCGCGTGGAGCGGTGATTCCGCTCACTTCGGCGAGGGCGTCGCGATCCTCCTCGGCGATCTCGCGCTGGCCTGGGCCGACGACATGATCCGCGAATCGGGCATCACCCCGGAAGCGTCGGCCCGCATCTCCCCCGTCTGGTCCGCGATGCGCACCGAGGTGCTCGGCGGGCAGTTCCTCGACATCAGCAACGAGGCCCGGGCGGACGAATCGATCGACGCCGCCATGAGGGTGAATCGGTACAAGACCGCGGCGTACACCATCGAGCGGCCGCTGCACCTCGGTGCGGCGCTCGCCGGCGCCGACGACACCCTGGTCTCGGCCTATCGCCGATTCGGCACCGACATCGGTATCGCCTTCCAGCTCCGCGACGACCTGCTCGGCGTGTTCGGCGATCCGGCCGTGACGGGCAAGCCCTCGGGCGACGACCTGCGGGCGGGCAAGCGCACCGTCCTGTTCGCGATGTCGCTGCAGCGCGCCGACACCGACGACCCCGCGGCGGCCGAACTCCTCCGCGAGGGCATCGGCACCGATCTGTCCGATTCGGATGTGGACACCCTCCGGACCACGATCACGTCGCTCGGCGCGGTCGCGGACGTGGAGAAACAGATCGAGGAACTCGTCGGGAACGCGCTGTCGACGCTCGCAGCGAGCACCGCCACCACCGAAGCGAAGCAGCAGCTCACCGAGATGGCCGTCGCCGCGACGCGCCGCGACTACTGAGGTCCACGATGGCCCGCGCGCTCCGGACGGTTCCCGGCCGCACCGATCACGTCGTGGTCGTCGGTGCCGGTCTCGCCGGTCTCTCGGCCGCTCTGCACCTCGCCGGATCGGGCCGGCGCGTCACCGTCCTCGAACGGGAGTCGTCACCGGGCGGCCGGGTGGGCACCTACCGTGGTCCCGGCTACGACATCGACAACGGGGCAACCGTCCTCACGATGCCCGAACTGGTCGGCGAGGCCCTCGCCGCCGTCGGCGCGGATTTCGCGTCCACCCGGCCGCCGCTCGTCCTCGAACGGCTGGCACCGGCGTATCACGCGCGGTTCGCGGATGGTTCCTCGCTGGACGTGCACTCGGACCCCGAGGCGATGGTCGCCGAGGTCAGCCGGGTGTGCGGGCCGGAGGAGTCGGCCAGGTATCTGCGGCTGCGGCGCTGGCTCCGCCGGATCTTCGACGCCGAGTACCACCGGTTCATGGATGCGAACTTCGACTCGCCGCTGGATCTCGTCTCGTCCCCCGCGGCCGCGCGGGATCTGCTGACGCTCACCGCCCTGGGCGGGTTCGGCCGGCTCGGCGCCCGGGTCGACCGCACGATCACCGATCCGAGACTCCGCCGGATCTTCACGTTCCAGGCACTGTACGCCGGGGTCGCTCCCGCCGACGCCCTCGCGGTGTACGGCGCGATCGCCCACATGGACACCTCGCTCGGCGTCTACTTCCCCCGCGGCGGGATGCGCTCGATCGCGCTCGCCCTCGCCGACGCCCTCACCACCGCAGGTGGCGAGATCCGGTTCGATACCGAGGTCGCGGCACTCGAGCGAAGCGGCGACCGCGTCGGCACCGTCGTCACGGCGGCAGGTGACCGCATCGACTGCGACGCGCTGGTGCTCACCCCGGACACCGCCGTCGCCGACGCTCTGCTCCGCCCGGTGACACGCCGGCCCCCCCGCCGGGTGCGGGTGTCGCCGTCCGCCGTGGTCCTGCACGGGACCGTCCCCACCGCGGTCGCGTCGCAGTGGGCCGCCCAACGGCACCACACCATCGATTTCGGTCACGCGTGGAAGCGGACGTTCGCGGAGATCACCGCGCGCGCGGGGCACGGACGGCTGATGACGGACCCGTCGCTGCTGATCACCCGGCCCGCCGTGTCGGATCCAGGCCTCGTCGTGGACCGCGCGGGCACTCCCTCGGAACCGCTGTCGGTCCTGGCCCCGTGCCCGAACCTGCACAGCGCACCGCTGGAGTGGTCCTCGCTGACCGGCCCGTACGCGAATGAACTGCTGCGCGAGCTCGAGACGCGGGGCTACAGCGGCATCGCGGAACATTTCACGATCGACCACGTCGACACCCCCCTCACCTGGCTCGGCAAGGGCATGGCGGCGGGCAGTCCGTTCGCGGCGGCGCACGTGTTCCGGCAGACCGGACCGTTCCGTCGCCCGAACCTGGTCAGGGGCCTGGACAACGTCGTGCTCGCCGGTTCCGGCACCGTCCCGGGCGTCGGAGTTCCGACCGTCCTGCTGTCGGGGAAACTCGCGGCCGCCCGCATCACCGGGCCCGTAGAGGCACGAAGTGCGGAAATTCCCCCGGAAGCACGAAGTGCGGGAGGATAGGGCGAGGCGTGGCGAGAACTGGTGCCGGCAGCAATTAAACTGGGTCCTCGACCATGCAATGCGCACGACGACGAGCGCACCGACCGCAACCGAACTCACCTCGGGGGAGGAATCTGCACTCATGACGTCCTCTGCCCCGCAGGCGACCGTCGCCGCTGCGACGACCACGCCGCAGCGGTCGTGGCCCCAGACCACGGCCGACTTCCTCCGCAGCCCGGAGGGGCACGCCGCCATCCTCGGTTTCGCGGGCGCCGTGATGATCACGTTCGGTGGTTTCGGTGCGGGCAGCGTCCGCCGCGAGGACCCGCTCCTCGAGGCGATACACCTGTCGTGGCTCCGGTTCGGTCACGGTCAGATCCTGTCGACGATCATCGTCTGGGTGGGTGTCGTCGCGATGATCACGGCCTGGGTGCGGTTGGGCCGCGCGACGCTCGGCGGCGACGTCACCCTCCGGCAGTTGCGGATGGTCGTGCCGGTGTGGACGGCGCCGCTGCTGCTGGCCGTGCCGATGTTCAGCCGGGACGCCTACTCCTATCTGGCGCAGGGTGCGCTCCTGCGTGACGGGTTCGACCCCTACGCCGTCGGGCCGGTGGTCAACCCGGGCGTGCTTCTCGACAACGTCAGCAACGTGTGGACCACCACGACCGCGCCGTACGGTCCGCTGTTCCTGCTCCTCAGTCAGGGGATCACGGCGCTGACCGGCGACAACGTGATCGCCGGGACGATGCTCCTGCGCGTGACGATGCTGCCCGGCCTCGCGCTCATGGTGTGGGGCGTTCCGCACCTCGCGCGGCACCTCGGCGGCAATCCGGCGATCGCCCTGTGGCTCGCCGTGCTCAATCCGCTGGTCCTCGTCCACCTCATCGGCGGTGTCCACAACGAACTGCTGATGGTCGGCCTGATGATCGCCGGCATCGCGCTCGTCCTCGAACGTCGCCATCTCGCCGGGATCGCCCTCGTCGCGGTCGCGGTCGCGATCAAGGCGACCGCAGGCGCCGCGCTGCCCTTCCTGGTGTGGATCTGGATGCTCCACGAGAAGGAGAAGGCCGAGACGGAAGGGCGCACACCCGCGTCGCCGCTCCAGTCGTTCGCGAAGACCGCGGGCGCGGGATTCGCCGTATTCGTGGCCATTTTCGCGGCCGCTTCCGCCGTCGCCGGTGTCGGGCTCGGCTGGATGACCGCGCTGTCCGGATCGAACAAGATCATCAACTGGTTGTCGCTGCCGACGATTCTCGCCCACATCGTGACCGTCGGAACGTCGTGGTTCGCGGAGCTGCGGCTGGGTGAGGTGCTGGCCATCACCCGCCCGATCTGCGCGGTGGCCCTGGTCGCGATCGTGCTGGCGGCCTGGTGGCGCTACCGGAAGACCGAGCGTGACGCGATTCTCGGAATCCTCATCGTCCTGGTCGCGATCGTGATTCTGTCGCCCGCGGCACTGCCCTGGTACTACTCGTGGCCGATCGCCATCGCAGCCGGCTTCGCATTGTCGACGCGGACCCTGATGATCCTCGTCGGGTTGTCCACCTGGTTGATGCTGGTCTTCCAGCCCGACGGGTCGATCGGCCTCTACACGTTCCCGCACGTCGTGCTCGCGACGTTCGCCGCGGTCGTCGCGGCCGTATCGCTCCGCACGGTCGACCCGCTGCGGCTGCGCACACCCCGGCCTGCCGAGGAAGAGCGCACCTCCGACCTCGCAGGTGTTGCGACGTCGCCCGGCGTCGAATGACCGGTCGATGACCGAGCTGGCCGACAGTTACCGGTACTGCGGCGCGGTGACGGCGGAGCACGGACGTACCTACCATCTCGCGACCCGGCTGCTTCCCGAGCGCCGCCGGGCCGCCGTGCATTCCCTCTACGGGTTCGCCCGCACGGTCGACGACATCGTGGACGTCGATCCCGGTCGGACGGCCCGCGACTGCGCCGCCGAACTCGATCGGATCGACGCGGTACTGCGACTCGGCTTCACGAACCGCGACGCGGTCGGGCCGGATGCGTGCGAACGGGAGATGCAGCGGGTCCTTCCCGCCTTCCTCGACACCGTGGCGTCCTTCGACATCCCCCACGACTACTTCTTCGCGTTCCTGCGGTCCATGCGGATGGATGTTCCGGGGACGGCGGAGCATCGGGCCGAGTACGGCACCCTGCCCGAACTCCGGACGTACATGTACGGCTCGGCCGTCGTGATCGGGTTGCAGATGCTGCCCGTCCTCGGAACCACCGGGCCCGTCGCCGATGCCGAACCGCACGCCGCGGCTCTCGGTGAGGCGTTCCAGCTGACCAATTTCCTTCGCGACGTCGGCGAGGACCTGGACCGGGGCCGGGTCTACCTCCCGGCCGACGAATTGGCCGCGTTCGGTGTCGACACCGAACTTCTCGTGCACAGCCGTCGAAGCGGCACGACGGACCAGCGGATCGTGCGGGCTCTCGCCCATCTGATCTCGATCACCCGGTCTGTGTACCGGGACGCGGAACCGGGCATCGCGATGCTGGACCGACGGGTGCAACCGGGTATCCGGACCGCGTTCGTGCTGTATTCACGCATTCTCGACGAGATCGAGCGAGGTGGTTACCGGGTGCTCGACCGGCGCGCCACCGTGTCCCGGAGAAACCGGTGGGCGACGGCGCTGCCTCAGTTCGCCCGGCTCGCGGTGCCTGCCCGCGGCCGAGTGTGGTGACCGGCGGTCAGAATCCCATCGCCTGAGCGCGGCGGATCACTTCGCGGGCGAGGTCCCCGTGCAGGGCCTGTACGGGCGTGCCGGGGAGGCTGTCGTCCTCACGGAACAGCCACTGCAGGATTTCCTCGTCGTCGAATCCGCCGTCGTGCAGCACCGCGATGAGACCGGGCAGCCACTTGACGGTCTCACCGGTCTCGTCGAAGAAGAGTTCGGGAACACCGAGGACGCCGTCGCGTCGCACGGCGATCAACTGCTGATCACGCAGAAGCTGCTGCACGCGGGTGACGCCCACACCGAGGTTCTTCGCGACGTCCACCAACTGGAGGAGCGAGACGGAAGGGTCCAGGACATCGTCACAGTAAGGGATGGCACTCACTCCCCTAACGTTATCCGGTCGCTTCCGCCGTGGCGCTACCGGTCGGTGTCGCTGGCTACGATTGAGGGGCGCGTGGCCGGGCTGCGCGCACTGACGGGGGAACGGACACTGTGCACGATGGAGGTCAACGTTTGATCGGCGAGCTGCTCGACCGGCGCTATCGGGTGGATGCCACGATCGCGCGTGGCGGCATGTCCACCGTCTACAGGGGGCTCGATACGCGTCTCGACCGTCCGGTGGCCATCAAGGTGATGGATCCGCAGTTCGCGGCCGACCCGGCGTTCGTCACCCGGTTCGAGTTCGAGGCCCGCTCGGTCGCGCGACTCAAGCATCCGTCGCTGGTCGCGGTCTACGACCAGGGGCACGACCGCGAGCACGCGTTCCTGGTGATGGAACTCGTCGACGGCGGAACGCTCCGTGAACTGCTGCGGGAACGCGGGCCGATGCCGCCGCACGCGGTGGCCGCGGTCGTCGGCCCGGTTCTCGACGCGCTCGCCGTCGCCCACCGGGCCGGTCTCGTGCACCGCGACGTCAAACCCGAGAACATCCTGATCTCCGACGGCGGTGAGGTGAAGATCGCCGATTTCGGCCTGGTGCGGGCCGCCGCGGCGTCGACCACCACGTCGAACAGTGTGATTCTGGGTACGGCGGCGTACCTGTCGCCGGAGCAGGTGACGTCCGGGATCGCCGATACCCGCAGCGACGTCTACTCCACCGGTGTCCTGCTTTTCGAACTCCTCACCGGACGGACCCCGTTCACCGGGGACACGTCGTTGTCCGTCGCGTATCAGCGGATCAACCAGGACGTCCCGAGGCCGGGTTCGTTCATCGCGGGTGTCCCGCCCGAGTTCGACGAACTCGTCGCGGAGGCCACCCACCGGGAACCATCACACCGCTTCGCCAACGCCGAGCAGATGGGCTCGGCCCTGCGTGGCATCGCGGCGGCGCTCGACCTGCCCGCCTACCGAGTGCCCGCCCCGCGACGCTCGGCGCAGCACCTGAGCGCCGCGGCCGCCGCGAGCGCACCCCCACTGAGTGCGCCGCCGGGCCCCGTCGCACCGCCCACGGTGCACCTTCGCCCCGCCGCGCCGCTGTCACCGCCCAGCCCACTGCCGGCGCAGCCGGGTGTCCAGCACACGCGGGTCGTCACCACCCAGACTCCGCGCCCGCCGATCGACGAACCGTCGTTCGCGGTGGAGGACGAACCCGATGACGGCTACCGCTACCCCGACTTCGCCGCCCAACGGCAGCGCTCGCGCCGGACCACGATCGTGTGGCTGCTCGTGATCCTGATGCTCGCCCTTGCGGTGGGTTTCGGTGGCTGGTGGATGGGTTCGGGCCGATTCACCGCTGTCCCGACCACCGACGGTCTCGATCGCGGTGCGGCGGTGACGGCGATCGAAGCGGCCGGTCTGTCGACGGAGATCCGGGGGCAGTATTCCGACACGGCGGCGCTCGACACGGTGCTGGGTACCGATCCCACCGGCGGGTCACGAATCTCCCGCGACGGCACGGTGGCTCTCCTCGTCTCCCTGGGGAGGCCGACCGTCCCGCCCCTGCCCGCGGGCGGTGAGCGCGCCGGAATCGAGCAGGAACTGCGGAACCGCACGTTCACACCGGTCGACGGTGGTCAGGCGTTCAGCGCGAAGGTCCCGATCGGTGCGGTCGCCGCGCTCGACCCGGCACCGGGTACGGAGCTCGCGACCGGTTCCACGGTCAAACTGATCGTCAGCAAAGGTGCACCGCCGGTAGACGTTCCCGACGTGAAGGGCATGTCGGAGGCCGAGGCACGCACCTCACTCGAGGCGGTGGGCATCGTCGTGCAGGACACCACCACGGACTTCGACCGGAACGTCGCGGCCGGAGACGCGATCGCCACCAGCCCGAAGGCAGGTACCCGCGTCACTGCGGGCACCAGCGTGACGTTGAGTGTGTCGAATGCGGTGCGGTTGCCGTCGATGCTGGGGCGGACGGTCGGATCCGCACGCGACGAACTGAGCCGCCTCGGACTCGACGTGAAGGTGCGTTCGGTGACCGACACGGACAGGTCGCTGGTCATCAGCCAGAACCCGGGCAGCGGCGATCTCGTGAAGCCAGGCAGTACGGTCACCCTGGTCTCACTGCCCTGACCCCGCAGGTGCAGGGCAGTGAGTTCCCCTGAATTTACGCGCGGCGGTCAGCCGCGCAGCATCTCCGCGACGAGGAACGCCAGTTCCAGCGACTGCTGGGTGTTCAGACGGGGGTCGCACGCCGTCTCGTAGCGACCGGACAGATCGAGGTCCGAGATGTCCTGCGCGCCGCCGAGACATTCTGTGACGTTCTCACCGGTGAGTTCGACATGGATGCCGCCCGGGTAGGTGCCGAGACCGTTGTGGACCTCGAAGAATCCCTGGACCTCGTCGACGATGCGGTCGAAGTGGCGGGTCTTGTACCCGGTGGACGCCTCGTGCGTATTGCCGTGCATCGGGTCGCACTGCCAGATCACCTGATGACCGGTGGCCTGGACCTTTTCGATGATGGGCGGCAGCAGGTCGCGGACCTTGTTGTTACCCATGCGCGAGATCAGGGTGAGGCGACCCGGCTTGTTGGTGGGGTCGAGGCGCTCGACGTATTCGACCGCCATCTCCGGTGTGGTGCTGGGTCCGATCTTCAGGCCGATCGGGTTCGACACGAGTTCGGCGAATGCGATGTGCGCCCCGTCGAGCTGACGAGTGCGGTCGCCGATCCACAGGAAGTGAGCGGACAGGTCGTACAGCTTGGCGTGGTCGTCGTCGTTGTCGAGGCGCAGCATCGCGCGCTCGTAATCGAGGACGAGCGCCTCGTGGCTGGCGAAGATCTGCGCGTGGTGCAGGCTGGGATCGGTGACACCGCAGGCGTTCATGAACTGCAGCCCACGGTCGATCTCCGCGGCGAGCGCCTCGTAGCGGGCCCCGGCCGGCGACGACGCCACGAACTCGCGGTTCCAGTCGTGCACCTTGTGCAGGTCGGCCATACCCGCGCCGGTGAGCGCGCGAACCAGGTTCATCGCGGCGCTGGCGTTCGCGTACGCCCGCACGAGCCGCGACGGGTCGTGGGCGCGCACGGCCTCGTCCGCGACGAGGGAGTTGATCATGTCGCCGCGGTACGACTGCAGGCCCAGGGCGTCGACGTTCGACGACCGCGGCTTGGCGTACTGACCGGCGATGCGGGCGACCTTGACGACGGGCAGGCTCGCTCCGTAGGTCAGGACGACGGCCATCTGCAGCAGGGTGCGGATGTTGCCCTTGATGTGCGGCTCGGTGTTGTCCGCGAACGTCTCGGCGCAGTCACCCCCCTGGAGGAGGAACGCTTCGCCGCGCGCGACCTGGGCCAGCTTCTCCTGCAGGGCCACGACCTCGCTGGCCACCGTGATCGGTGGCACGCTCTCGAGGACGGTCCGCATCGCGGCGGCCTGCCCCTCGGGCCATTGCGGCTGCTGGGCAGCGGGCTTGGCCAACGCTGCATCGAGGCGCTCACGCATCTCGGTGGGCAGCGGCGGGAGTTCGGGCAAGCGGTCGATCGGCACGTCGACAGTCCAGTTCACCCATACAGGATATTCGCTCGACCGGAGCGATGGCGAGTCAGGTCACCGGAGTGAGCGCGCCGCCTGAACTGCCTCGAACTTCGCCAGGTTGTGCCGGGCGTCGGCGAGGGCGTCGTGCGCGTCACCCGGTGCAGGTGGGAGCGCCGGGCTGCCGTGCTCTTCCCAGTACTGGCGGAGTTCCCGCGTGTACCGGGGCAGCGACTGCGGCAGCTCCGTCATGTCCCCCCACAACTGGCAGAGGGCGACGTGGTCGTAGGCGGCCACCCACGCCCACAGTTCGGGGACGATGCCGGGCCGGGGAATCAGGAACGCGTAGAGGTCGTCGCGAATGCGGGCGCGGCTCTTCCAGAGGGGCGACGACGGCTGCGGCAACTTCGGCAGTACGTTCCTGCGCACCCACTTGCCCGCACGGTCGGGATCGAACTCGGTGGACACCGCGTAGAATTCACGTCCGTCCTCCGCGACCACCCCGATCGACACCAGGTCGATCGTGCGACCATCCTCGATGAACTCGCAGTCGTAGAAGTAACGCACGCCCGCAAACTATGCCTCACCCGTTGGCGTCATCCGGATCCACCCCCATACCTCGTGAAGGAGGCCTCGGTGAGCGCAACCTCCGACGGTCGACAGTCCGCCGCCCCTGTCGCGGACCCGCTCGACTCCCCGCGGGTGCCTCTGCATCTCCGCGTCGGAGGTCTCGTCGTCCGAGTCCTCGTCCTCGCCGGGCTCGCGGTCGGATTCGCGTACAACCTGCTCGGACTGCCCGGTCTACGGGACTTCGGCAGCTACTACCGGCTGGATCTCGACGTCTACCGCCTGGGCGGTTCGATGTTCCTGCACGGCCCGACCCTGTACGGGTCGATGCCGGCCACCCAGATGGGCAACTTCCTGCCGTTCACGTACCCGCCGCTCGCCGCCGTCGTCTTCAGTCCGCTGTCGACGGTGTCGCTGGCGACAGCCGGGACCGTCGTGACGGTGTTGTCGCTGATCGCGCTGTTCGGCGTCCTCGTCGTCACGCTCGACTCGCTGGGCATCGCACCCCGCACCACGCTGGTATGGACGGCCCTCGGCGCGCTCGCGGTGTCGATGGCCCTCGAACCCGTCTCGTCGACCCTGGACTACGGGCAGATCAACATCCTGCTGATGCTGCTGGTCGCGGCGGATTGCCTGCCGAAGAAGACGCCGTGGCCCCGCGGCGTGCTGATCGGCCTCGCGGCGGCGGTGAAGCTGACGCCGGCCGTGTTCATCCTGTACTTCCTGGTGCGCAAGGACTTTCGCTCCGCCGTCGTGACCGCGGTCAGTTTCCTCGCGTTCAGCGCCGTGGGCGCGATCGCGACGTGGAACGACTCCGTCACCTACTGGACGCACACGCTCTTCGATTCCGATCGGATCGGCACCCCGGCGTATCCGGCGAACCAGAGCATCACCGGTGTGCTGGCCCGGCTCGGACTGAGCGACTCGGTGCGAACCCCGATCTGGCTGCTGCTCAGCGTCGTGGTTCTCGCACTCGTGATTCTCGCGATGGTGCGGGCGCTCCGGTCCGGCGAGACCGCGCTCGCTCTGGGGCTCAACGCCGTCCTCGGACTGCTCGTCTCCCCCGTATCCTGGTCGCACCACTGGGTGTGGTCGGTGCCGGTGATCCTCGTGCTCGGGGTCCTCGCCTACCGTCGCCGGAGCGTCGCCCTGGCGGTCACGGCCGTGGTCGGCGTCGTCGTCGTGAAGCTCGCCGCGCACTGGAAACTCGGGGTGGGACGCTGGAGCGGAACCCACTGGAATCTGTGGGATCAGTTCCTGGCGTCCTCCTATGTGTGGTGGGGACTCGCCGTGGTGCTGGTCGCGATTGTCGCGTTCCGCACCCGTCCCTCACAGTCCGACGAGGACGATCGGTCGGAGGCGTCCGACGATCTCACCGTCCCCGTCGGCTGAGAGGTCGCGGCGGTCAGCTCGCCCGCGTGTCAGGCAGTCGCGTGACGGTGGTGGCGTCGCTCGCCGGCGACACGTCGGCGACCGGTGCGTCGGCGGCGGGCGCCTTCTTCTTCAGCGTCGCAGCGTAGATGTCGACGTATTCCTGGCCCGACAGCTTCATCAGCTTGTACATGACCTCGTCGGTGACGGCCCGCTCCACGAAACGGTTGCCGCCCATCCCCTCGAAACGCGAGAAGTCGATGGGCTCACCGACGCGGATGGTGACCTTCGAGGGACGCCACACCCGGGAGCCGATCGGGTTGACCTTCTCCGTTCCGATCATCGCGACCGGGATGACCTTCACACCGGACTCGAGAGCCATGCGTGCCAGGCCCGTCTTGCCCTTGTAGAGGCGGCCGTCGGGCGATCGGGTGCCCTCCGGGTAGATGCCGAGCAGCTTGCCCTGCGAGAGGACTCGCAACCCGGCGTTCAATGCGTCCTGCGCGGCGTCGGCGCCCGTCCGGTCGATCGGCACCTGGCCGACCACCGAGAAGAACCAGCGCTGGAAAGCGCCCTTGAGTCCCGTCCCGGTGAAGTACTCGCTCTTGGCGAGAAAAGTGATCCTCCGCGGCACACGCAACGGCAGGAAGAACGAATCCAGCACGGCCTGATGGTTACTCGCCAAGATGGCTCCACCCTCCGCCGGAATGTTCTCCGTACCCTCCACGGTCGGCCTACCCAGCCCCCAGAGAACCGGCCCCAAAAACACGTACTTGAAGAGCCAGTACCACATGGCGTCCCTCCCGTTCACAACCCAAGCTTCGTTCGGGTCGACTCTACTTCGGGTGGGTGAGGGTCGCTACACACGCCCGGGAGGCCCGCACAGGATCACACTCTGCGGGTTTACAGCAATGGACCGGACGTCAACCTACCCGATCGGGCAGGACGGCCCGAGCGAGTTCCGCCGCTCCGATCATGCCCGCCGCCTCGCCAAGCTGGGTCGGACGGATGCGGGCCAGCGGCCGGTGCCCGGCCCCCGTCGTCAGCGCCGCGTAATGCTCACGGGCCTCGTCGATGAACAGCGGTGAGGAACTCGCGACCCCACCGGCGATCACGACGAGATCCGGGTCGTACACGTCCCCGATGAGCGCCAGGCCGACGCCGAGCCAACGGGCGAACTCCCGCATGGTCTCCAGCGCCAGCGGATCGCCGTCCTGTGCCGCGCCCGCGATCCGCCGGCCCGTCAGCACACCGGGATCGACCGCAACCTCCCGCGCGAGGACGGTCGACGCCGCCGGATCCGCGGCCAGAAGTTCGATCGCGGTGTCGACGAGGGCCGTCCCGCTGCAGTACCGCTCCCAGCAGCCGTGTTTGCCGCACGCGCACGGGCGTCCGTCGGGGACCACCTGGATGTGGCCGAGTTCGGGTGCGACGCCGTGGCTGCCGCGGTACAGCCGACCGTCCGCGAGGAGCGCCGCGCCGATGCCCGTGCCGATCGCGAGCATCACCACATTCCGGCCGCCTGCTGCCGCACCGAACCGGTGCTCGGCCCAGGCCGCCGCGTTCACGTCGTGCTCGAGGATCACCGGCAGACCGAGACGCTGCCCGAGGTCCCGGCCGACGGGTGAACCCACCCACGGAAGATGCGGCGCGAACCGCACCGTCGTGCGGTCGGGGGTGATGAACCCGGCGACCGCCAGCCCCACCGCGGCGACGTCGTGCCGCGCGGACAGCTCCCGGACCGCGCGGTCCAGGCCGTTCTCGAGTGCCTTCGCCGACGCCGGGGTCGGCGACTGGAGCGAGTCGAGCACCTCGCCTGCCGAGTCGACCACCGACGCGCGGATGCTCGTTCCACCCACGTCGATGCCGATGGTCAGCGCCGCGCTGCCGCCACGTTCGCTGCCCGTGCCTGTGCTCATGGAGATGATTGTGCCCATGCCGGATCTCCGACGTGCACGAGTCCGGCGATCCGGCCCGAGCTGAGCACGCTCAATGCTTGATGGTGACCGTGATCGGCTCGAACGCCGAGCCGCCGTCCGGTTCGGGCGTTCCACCGCCGGGGCCGGGTTCCGGACCGTCGGGGCCGCCGGGGCCCGAGGTGTCGTGAACGGCGTGCTCGTCGAGGACCTGTCGCAGTACCGCGATCAACACGGACGCCTGGCCGGCGAGCAGGGTCACGAGATCGTGCTGCTCGCCGCGGATCAGAGCCGCGAGTGCGCACACCGGGCACCACGTGCATCCCGACCACTGCCCGGTTCCGGCCGGCGCTCCCTCGGCGTCCGCCTGGGCGTGCGGCGCGGCCGCGCGCTGGAGAATCGGCTCCAGACGATCCAGGGCGGTCTCGGCGAGCGCCCGCAGCTCCGCCACCAGCTGCGCGTGGTCGTCGTTCATACCGGCCACACCTGCGGGTCGGGCGTGAAGCGCACGACCAGATCACTTCCGTCGAGTTCTGCGCCCGCGACGACGCACCGGCGCAGGACCGAGGCGAGGCGGACCCTGCGGCGCACCCCTTCAGCTCCCACGACCAAGTCGTCCTCCACTCGACCCAACGTGAGGGTCGACGGGTTCACGAGCGGCAGATACATCCGCATCGTGTACACAGAATCCACACCGGCCCCCGATTCCAGCCCCACCCGCACCGCAGGTGGGCTCTTCCCCAACACCGCAACCGCGTCCGTGTCGTCGGCATACAACTCCCGGGCGATTCCGCCGAGATCGGCCCACCCTACCGGCTCCGTCACCGACCGGGTCACCGAGAGGATCACCGTCGTGCCCGCGGAGGCGGTCAGCTCGGCGAGCACCCGCTGCTGCAGGGCTCGCCGCCGGATCAACCATGCCACACCGGGATCGTCGTGTCCTGCCGGCGAATCGAAGTGCGGCAGAAGGTTGTTCACGAGGATCGCGTCGACGCGCAGGCCGGACAGTGCGGCGACCGCAACGGTGCGCCGGGTTTCCGTCAGTACCACCCGCTCCGGTGTCGTCACCAGTCGCACAGTGGTTTTCGCCCGGTTCGCGAGCATCTCCCGGACCTCGCCGACCGCGGCCACGACCTGTTCGATCAGCGACACGAGCATGACGAGGCGGGGATCGGAACCCAGGAGCGCGACGATGCGGCGGTGCTGCGGCCACACCCGCTCGATGTACTCGAGAGCCATCGCAGGCGCGGCGAGCGTCCGAAGACAGTCCGCGGTGGGCGGGCAGTCGACCACGACGGCGTCGTAGTCGCCCTCGGTGGCGAACCGGACGATCTCCCTGAGCCCGAGCACGTCCTGCACGCCGGGAAGCCCGGTCAGCTCCTCCGGTTCGAGCGCGGACAACTGGGCGCCGTGGTCGTGCGTCCCAGCGGCCGCGAGAACCGCTGCCAGACTCCGGAACCTGTGCTCGAGCAACGTCAGGGTGTCGAGCTCGAGGACGTCGAGGGTGTCGGTCACGGACACGAGATCCCGGGCGGCAGCGATCCCGATCACGTCGGCGAGCGAGTGCGCCTGGTCGAGCGAGACGAGAAGAGTCCGGCTGCCCGCCTCTGCGGCCGCCTTCGCCGTCGCGGCCGCGAGCGTCGTCTTCCCGACGCCCCCCTTCCCTACGAAGAACTGGACCCGCGCAGGTCCGGCACTGCCCTCGCTGCTCAGCCTTCCACCCGCTTCTTGAGTTCCTTGAGCGCGGTGTCGGTGATCGCCTTCTCCGCCTTGCGCTTGAACAGGCCGATCATCGGAATGGTGAGGTCGACGGTGAGCTCGTACGTGACGGTCGTGCCGCCGCCCGGCTCGTCCTCGAGCACGTATGAACCGAACTGCGACTTCTGGATCTCACCGGACTCGAGTTCCCAGCTGACCGATTTGCCGTCGGGCGCCCAGTCGTAGCGGAGTACGTACGTGTCCTTGACCATGCCCGCGTCGAGCACGAAACGCACCCGGTCGGCCCGGCCGTTCTTTCCGGGCTCCATGACTTCGACGGACTTCGCGGCGGCCACCCACGCGGGGTACGCGTCGAAGTCGGCTATCACATCCATTACCCGGGCGGGCGGCGCCTCGATACTGATCGACCTCTTGGTCCTCTCGGGCATGGAGTGAACGCTTCCTTTCGCCTGGCCGACCCGCTCGTCGATCGCGGGGCCACGCCGTTACCGGTTTCGTATGTCTGTGTTGTGCCCGACTATCACACACGATCTCGGCGCCCTGACACAATGCCGACCCCGCCGCGGCGGCCGGATCTGCCTCAGGAGGGCGGTTCTCCCGCAGCTCGACCTGCCTCGAGTTCCTTCTTCACCTCGAAGGACATCACCTTTCCCTCGACGCGCCTGCGTCGGTTCAGTGCGGCCAGATCGGGGGTGCCCTCGCTGCGGGCCGGTTCGGCGTGGAGGAAGTAGTGGACGATCGCTCCGTCCAGCACCGGCTCGAGCCACACTTCCATCGTTCCGGTGAGGGGCCCGGCCACCGTCCACCGGATACCCTTCTCGGCCCGGTCCTCGCGGACGGTGAGGGTGAGATCCGGCCACCACCGGCGCCAGCGGGCCGGCGGGGCGATCGCCGCCGCGACCTGCTGCGGTGGGGCCGCGATGAACGTCTGGTCTGCGACCTGAATGCTGCTCACGGCGACTAGCTTCACATACCACTGTCGGCGGTGGCCGCGGGGTTCCGCGGCACCTCGCGGACAGGGCTCTGACCACCCTTCTTCGGCCTGGACGCGGACCGGGCACGGGAAGGTCTAAAGTTGGGACGACAATCCTACTCGTCAGTATCTTCAGTGTCGGAGGTTTTCGTGCCCGAGTTCAGCGCGCCACAGTCGTTCACGATCGCGGAGGACGCGTCCGCGGTCGACTCGGTGTTCGCCCACGCCGCGGCCGACCCGACGCTGGTCGTGTACAAGCGCAAGATCGGCGGACGCTGGACCGACGTCACGGCCGCCGAGTTCGCGGCTCAGGTCACCGCGGTCGCCAAAGGTCTCATCGCCCTCGGCGTCCAGCAGGGCGACCGGGTGGCACTGATGTCGGCCACCCGGTACGAGTGGCCCCTCGTCGACTTCGCGATCTGGGCGGCAGGCGGCGTCACCGTCCCGATCTACGAGACGTCCTCCGCCGAGCAGGTCCGGTGGATTCTCGAAGACTCCGCCGCGATCGATCTCGTCGTCGAGAACGCGACGCACGCGGCCACCGTGAAGGCCGTCGTCGCCGACGCGACCGCGCTCCGCGGCGTCTACCAGATCGAGGCGTCGGACGGCCGCCGTGGCGTCGTCGAGGAACTGACCGAACTGGGCACCGACGTTCCCGACTCCGAAGTCCGGGCCCGCGTTGCCGCGCTGAAGTCGAGCGACCCGGCCACCCTCATCTACACCTCCGGCACCACCGGCAGGCCCAAGGGCTGCCAGCTCACCCATTCCAACCTCATCGCCGAGTCCAAGGGCATCCTCGATTCCAGCCTCGGCACCCTGCTGAAGACGCCCGGCGTCAGCACCCTCATGTTCCTGCCGATGGCGCACGTCCTGGCGCGCGCCGTCAGCATCGCGTCGTTCGACGCCGGCGCCGCTCTCGGACACACCAGCGACATCCCGAACCTCGTCCCCACGTTCGGCGAATTCCGCCCCGACTTCATCCTGTCCGTTCCGCGGGTGTTCGAGAAGGTGTACAACAGCGCCCGTGCCAAGGCCCACGGAGAGGGCAAGGGCAAGATCTTCGACGCCGCCGCCGAGACGGCCATCGCCTGGAGCGAGGCTCAGGACAAGGGCGGGCCGGGTCTCGTCCTCAAGGCCAAGCACGCGCTGTTCGACAAGTTGGTGTTCTCGAAGCTGCGGTCGGCGCTCGGCGGTAAGTGCCAACTGGCGATCTCGGGTGGCGCCCCGCTCGGTGCCCGCCTCGGCCACTTCTTCCGCGGCATCGGCATCACCATCTACGAGGGCTACGGCCTCACCGAGACGTCCGCGGCGTTCGCGGTCAACACGATCGGCGAGCAGAAGGTCGGCTCGGTCGGCAAGCCGTTGGCGGGCAATTCCGTTCGCATCGCCGACGACGGCGAGATCCTGCTGTCGGGGCCGGTCGTCTTCAGCGGCTACTGGCTCAACGAGACCGCGACCGCCGACGCGATCGAGAACGGCTGGTTCCACACCGGCGACCTCGGATCGGTCGACGCGGACGGCTACATCACCATCACCGGCCGCAAGAAGGAGATCATCGTCACAGCGGGCGGCAAGAACGTCTCCCCCGCCCAGCTCGAGGATCACCTGCGTGCGCACCCGCTGATCAGCCAGGCCATCGTCGTCGGAGACCAGCAGCCGTTCATCGGCGCGCTCATCACCATCGACGCCGACGCACTGCCCGCGTGGAACGAGCGCAACGGCAAGCCCGCAGGGACGACGGTCGCGGATCTGCTCACCGACGCCGACCTCGCGGCCGAGATCGACGAGGCCGTCGCGGAGGCCAACAAGCTCGTGTCGCACGCGGAGGCCATCAAGAAGTTCCGGGTCCTGCCCGTCGACTTCACGGAGGAGACCGGCGAGCTCACGCCGACGATGAAGCTCAAGCGCAACGTGGTGCACGACAGCTTCGCCGACGACATCGCCGCCATCTACGCGAAGTAATGCCTTCGGCCCGTGAGTACTTCTTAACCGCCCGCGGTTAAGAAGTACTCACGGGCGGTCACGCAAGCAGCGCCTGGAGCTTGGCGGCGAGCACGTCCCATCGCCATTCCGTCTTGACCCATCTGCGGCCGGCCGCACCCATCGCGGCCGCGCGGTCGCGATCCGACAGCACCGAGATCACCGAACGCGCCACCTCGGCCACCGACGTGCCGTCCACGACCATCCCGGTTTCGTTCTGCCGCACCGTTTCCGGGGCGCCACCGGACTGTCCTGCGATGACCGGCACACCGGTGGCCGACGCCTCGAGGAAGACGATGCCGAGTCCCTCGACGTCCAGTCCCGCGCCCCTCGTGCGGCACGGCATCGCGAACACGTCGGCGATCGTGTGGTGGGCCGCCAGCTCCGCGGACGGCACCGTGCCGGTGAACACGACGTGGTCCTCCACCCCCACCGAGAGCGCGAGCGCGCGCAGTCGGTCCTCGTAGGGTCCGCCGCCGACGATCACGAGCACGGCACCGTCGATGTGCTCGCGGATGCCCGGGAGCGCCTTGATGAGGATGTCCTGGCCCTTGCGCGGCACGAGACGGGACAGGCACAGGACCGTCGGCCGCTCCCCCAGCCCGTAGCGCGACCGCAGTTCGGCCCGCGCCCCGCTGTCCGGGGTGAACAGGTCGGTGTCGACTCCGGGCGGCAGGTGTTCGAGCGCGGCACTCGCGCCGAACGCGGACGCGAATCGGCCCCTCGTGTACCGGCTGACATACGTGACGACGTCGGTCCGGTCGCCGATCCGTCCGAGGGCCTGGCGGGCCGCGGGGAGCATCGACCAGCCGACCTCGTGCCCGTGGGTACTCGCGACCACTCGTTCCGCCCCGGCGCGGCGCAGCGTCGAACTCAGCAGCGCGAGCGGGGCGGCTGCGCCGAACCAGACGCCCGTACAGTCGTGTTCGGCGAGTAACTTGGCGGCGCGGCGCGCGACGAACGGTGTGGGCACCATCAAGGTGGTGGGGTGCCGGACGACCTGAAATGGTTGCCGCGCATCGAACTTGATGTGCGAGTCGCCGCGCCAGCGCGGAGCGTAGACGACCAGGTCGTCGGCGGGCAGGTGCTTGGCGAAGGTGTGCAGGTACGACTGAATTCCGCCTGGTCGCGGCGGAAAATCGTTCGTCACCAACAGGGTTCGGCGCATGTGATCACCGTAGGCGGTGGGCCGTGCGGCAACCGACGCAGGGTCATCCCAGGTGAGCGCCCACCCAGTCGGTCCAGCGGTCCCGGAACTGATCGGCGTCGACGCCGAGAACGTCGGACAGCCGTCCGTCGACCGTCTCCGGGTCTGCGTCCCCCACGGCCAGCGTCCGGTACAGCTCCGTCAGCCTCGATTCGCCGTACTGCTCCGCGACGAACGCGTTGATCGACCACGCCGTCTCGTAGGCGACCGAGCCGCGTTCGCCGTATCCGGAGAAGTCGGTGTCCTCGGGGAACTCGGTCGGCGGACCCTCGGCGCCCACCTGCGCGGTCAGTGCCGGCGCGATCTGCCGTCCGGCCTCGCCGGTACCCCGATAGGCCGCGTACTCCGCGTAGCCCTCCAGCACCCACATCGGTGAGCGGTCCACCGTCTCGGCGCGCGCCGCCACGTGGATCAGCTCGTGCCGCAGGATCGCCCGCCGGGTGACCTCGGTCAGCCGGTCCGCCGACGCCGGGCTGAACACGATCCGCTGCCCGGTGACCGTGGCGGCCTCGGGGTCGACGGCGTCCGAGATGGCGACGGCGGCGATGTCGCGTCCGTCGTGATTCGGGCCGACGAGCGCCGTGAACTCGTCCTGCGATCCCGCGACCCACACGAGCGCGCGGCCCGCCCAGTCCGAACCCCACAGCTGGGTGGCGTTGACGACGGCGGCGGGGATTTCGTCCGCCAGCCGGTCGACCATGGTGGCGTTCTCGGGATGTCCGAGCACCACCGATGTCCCGTCACCGGTGTCGACGCGGCGCGACACGACGGGTCCGAAATCCCACGGTCCGCGCCAGGTCCGTCGCTCGCCGTCCACGGTGGCGTTGTCGCTGACCAGTGCCCAGCGGTCGCCGCGCCGGGCGACGACGAGAGCCACCGGCTTGCGGGTGGGATTCTCGTCCGCGATCGCGTAGCGGAGCTGAACGGCGGGCGCCCACACCTCGTCGGCCCCGAGCGCGTCGACGAGACTCGACGGCACCGCCGTCTCTGCGCCGTCGGCGATCTCGTAGCCCCAGTCCGAGAACTCCACACCGGCAACGTTGCCCGCCCGCCGCATCTCGGCGGCCAGGAATCCCGGTGCCGCCGCCTGATCCATCAGGCCGGACAGCTGGGCAGCGTCGTTCGCCCGAACGGCCGACGCCCAGGTGTCGAGGAGCGTCTGGACGGCTGCCGCCCGCGCCTCGGCGTCGGCCTGCGCGGTGCCGACGGCTCCGTCGGCGCCCCGCTCGGTCCGGGAGAACCCGGTCAGTGCGAGTACGACGACCACGGCGAGGACGAGTCCGGCCAGTGCGGCCAGCTCCCACGGGCGCGCCTGACGGCGCGAGGTCGGATCCGTTGCGGGAGACGGGTCTGAAGCGGGCACGCCGGTGAGTGTATGAGCACGCCCGGGCGCCGCCGTCGGACGGTCGCCGTCAGTAGCGGCGCGCCCCGTAGAAGGGGAACTTCGCCATCGACTCGATCTTCACCGGAACACCGAACGTCGAGGCGTGGAGAATGTTGCCGTTTCCGGCGTACAGACCGACGTGGGACGCGTCGTTGTAGAAGAGGACGACGTCACCGGGCTGCAGGGCGTCGCGGGACACCGGGGTGCCGCCGCTGGCCTGCGCCTGACTGGACCTCGGCAGCGTCTTGCCGATCTGCTTGTACGCCCACACGACGAGTCCCGAGCAGTCGAATTCGTCCGGACCGGTGGCGCCCCACACGTACGGGTCGCCGATGCGGGTCATGCCTGCCTGCAGCGCGCTCGTACCCGAGCCGGGGGTGAGATGCGCAAGGATCGTGTTCGGGTCGAAGCCGGGCGGGAAGGGCGTCCCCGCCAGTTGGTCGCGTTCGGCGCCGGTGAGATCTCCGAATGCCTTGATCACGTCGGCGATCTGCGCCTGCAGGTCGCTCTGTTTGCGTTGCAGATCGTCGCTCACCGCTTTGGCCTGCTCGGTCGCGGACCGCGCGGAATCAGCGGACTGCTTCGACGCCTCGGCCGCCTTCGTGGCTTCCGACGTTGCCGACTGGAATTGCGCGACCTGGTTGGCGGTGTCGTTGGAGATGGCGTCCAGAGCGGACATCTGGTCCAGGAGTTGCTGCGGCGAATCGCTCACCATCACGGCGAACAGGCGATTGGTCCGTGCGCCCTGGTAGTTGGCGGTGGCGAGCTTGTTCACCACGGGCTCGAAGACGGCGACGCGCGCGTTGGCGGCGTCGAGCACACCCTGGTCTGCCGCGAGCGTGGCGTCGGCGTCGCGTTGCGCCGACTGCTTGGTCTCGAGATCGATCTGCGCGTTGTGGAGTGCCTCCGACGTCTGCTCGGACTGCCGCGACAGGTCACCGAGCTTCGTCAGCGCATCGGTCGGGTTGGTGGTGACCGGGTCTGCACCCGCCTGGATCGCCGGCAGCGACACGAGCGCCACCGACAGCACGCCGGCTGTCAGCACGCTGCCCAGGGAGCGCTTCATCTTGTGTGAGGCCACGGAAATGCGGTTCTCCGATCGTCGATCTCCACCAGCCGAGTCGGGTGTCCGGTGCGGCTCAGGGATTTCCTCGGCCGATGCGACCGTGGAGTGCCGAAGAGGTGGTGACCCCGCGTTGCCGCCCGGTTGGCGCGACAAGACTTCGCAAGGTCTCGGATAGGTTACGGAATGGCATACGTTGGTGTCCACCCATGTCACGAACGGGGTGGCGGGGACCACCCGGCGGGTGAACGACACGCTGTCTGCCTGGGGCGCAACGACATCGAGGGTGGGTTCGAATCGGAATTCGAACCCACCCTCGGTGGTCGTGCGAGATCCTACGAAGCTACCCCGTGCATCCCCGCCCTCGACTCGGTGGATGCCTCGCCTCGTGCGTGGATCAGTAGCGGCGTGCGCCGTCGAAAGGCATGGACGCGATGGGCGCCAACTTGACGGGCTGACCCTCGGTGGAGGCGTGGATCACGTTGCCGTTGCCGGCGTAGATGCCCGAGTGCGATCCGCCGTAGAAGGAGATCACGTCGCCGGGGCGGAGATCGGACTGCGACACGGGCGTGCCTGCCGCCGCCTGCGCGTAGCTGGTGCGCGGCAGGTTCAGTCCGGCCTGCTTGAACGCCCACTGCACCAGACCGGAGCAGTCGAACGAGTTGGGGCCGGCGGCGCCGTAGACGTACGGCGAGCCGAGCTTGGTCTGAGCGGCCTGAACGGCCTTGTCACCTGCACTGCTGGCGGGCGCCGGGGGCGCGGGCAGGTTCGGGACACCGGGGATCTGCGGGATGACGACACCCGGGATCTCGAAGGTTCCGACTCCGGGGATGGTGACGGGATCTGCGGCCGCGGGGGCCGCGGTAGCGGTGAGCGCTCCGAGTGCGAGCGCGCCGGCGACGACTGCCCGTCGCACATTCCGCTTGGAAACTTGTGACGCCACGAAAGGGGTACTCCGTTTCTTCCATTCATCCGCCGACCGAGTTAGCTGACGGGTTCGGGCTGGGAAGATCAGCCCTACCCACCGGTGCGTGAGGACGTCCCGGCGGGATTCACCCCAGTAGAAACTTGGGTTCCCGGTACGACCGCTCTCGCGAGTGGCCGATTAGGCGGTGACTAGCGATGCTGCCCCGGTGTTGGGGCTGCGAGACTCCGCTAGGTCTCAGGAAGGTTACGAAATGGAATACCCCGATGTCGACCGGAACACGCGGAAAGTGTCCGTTTGGGCCGATTCCGGGCTTCCGGGCGCGCGATACCCGCATTCGGTAACAACTGGATAACAGGCGGTTTGTTTCCGATCTCTTTTCGACAGCGGGAGTGGGCATTTCGCGAAGCCTCGCAACTCCCCGATTTCTTCTCGCACCGCGTTCCTGCTGTTCAACGGGGGTGCCGCGGACCGAACCAGTGGCACGCGCCGGACCCGCCGACACCGGTCCCCGCCCCGCACGAACCCCTCGTTCACGGTCGCGTGCCCGACCCTCACACCCCCCGCGACCGCCGCCCGCGAGCGACAGTGTGATCCTCGTCTCTCCGGCCTCCCCGGGCGGTTCTGTCGGTGCCCGTCCATACGCTCTGAGCCGTGAGTGTCCCCGGTGTGCCCGAACAGCTGAGATTCGACGAGCTCGACACCCCACTGCGGGACACCACGTTCGTGGTGGTCGATCTCGAGACCACCGGCGCGCGGCCGGGCGAGGACGCCATCACCGAGATCGGTGCCGTGAAGATCCGCGGCGGCGAGGTGATCGCCGAAATGGCCACTCTCGTCGACCCGGGACGGTCCATCCCGCCGCACATCGTCGAGATCACGGGCATCACCACCGCCATGGTGATCGATGCCCCGCGGATCGAGCGAGTGCTGCCGGCGTTCCTGGAGTTCGCACGCGGGGCGGTGCTGGTCGCGCACAACGCCCCGTTCGACACGGGCTTCCTCAAGGCCGCGGCGTCCGCCACCGACACCCCCTGGCCCAAGTTCACCGTGCTCTGCACCGTCAAACTGGCCCGGCGCGTCCTCAGCCGCGACGAAGCGCCGTCGGTCAAGCTGTCGTCGCTGGCCCGGCTGTTCGACGTCGGCACCACTCCGACCCACCGGGCACTCGACGACGCCCGTGCCACCGTCGACGTCCTGCACGCCCTCATCGCGAGAGTCGGCAATCAGGGAGTGCACAGTCTCACCGAGCTCGTCGACTACCTTCCCGACGTCTCTTCCCACCAGCGGGCGAAACGCGCGCTCGCCGGCCATCTCCCCCACGCTCCCGGCGTCTACCTGTTCCGCGGACCGTCCGACGAGGTCCTCTACGTGGGCACGGCGACCGATCTGCGCCGGCGGGTGCGCAACTACTTCACCGGCTCCGAGACGCGTGGCCGGATGAAGGAAATGGTGGCGTTGACCACCCGGATCGACCACGTCGAGTGCGCGCACGCGCTCGAGGCCGGCGTGCGCGAGCTCCGGCTGCTCGCCGCCCACACGCCGCCGTACAACCGGAGGTCCAAGTACCCGAAACGCGGCTGGTGGATCACGCTCACCGCGGAGGCCTTCCCCCGGCTGTCGGTGGTGCGGACCCCGACCGCCGACTCGCTCGGTCCGTTCCGGTCCCGCTCGACCGCCGTCGACGTCGCCGACGTCCTCGCCGAGTACTGCATTCTCCGCACCTGCACGAGCCGCATCCCGAAGGGAAGGGAGCACGGTGCACAGTGCCCGCTCCGCGAGCTCGGACGCTGCCCGGCGTCCCTCCACGGCCGCGACACGGAGGGGGCTTACCGTCCCGGGCCGGAGCTCTTCCGCCAGTTCCTGCGCGGCCTGGACGACGCTCCGCTGCGCCGCATGCGTTCACGGGTGGAGGAGCTGGCCGCCGGCGAGTTGTTCGAGAACGCCGCACGCCTGCGTGATCGCACAGCGGAGGTCGTGCTCGCGTTACGCAGGATGCAGCGCCTGGCCGCCCTCACCGCCCTCGATCAGCTCGTGGCCGCTCGCCCGGCCCCGACCGGCGGCTGGGAGTTCGCGGTGATCCGTTCCGGGCGACTCGCGTCCGCGGGTTGCGCCCGGCGCGGAATCCATCCGATGCCGGTGGTCGATGCGCTCGTCCTCACCGCCGAAACCGTCGTTCCCGACGCAACTCCCCTTCGCGGCGCGTCCCCCGAGGAGGCCGGACTGCTGGCGCGCTGGCTCGACCAGGAGGACATCCGCATCGTCAGCGCCTCCTCGGGCTGGTGCGAGCCCGCACGGGGCGCCGGATCCTGGTCCGAGTGGTGCGCACTTGCGCGAGCGGGGAGCGCGTCGACACGGGACGCAGAGACCCGACCACCCGCGCCGGGTTCCGCCGACCACCGCTTAGGCTGGCGATCATGATCAACGCCATCGTCCTGATCCACGCCGAAGCCCACCGCATCCCGGAGACCGCTCAGGCCGTCGCCGACATCGAGGGCGTCGACAAGGTCTATTCCTGCGCAGGCGACGTCGACCTGATCGCGATCGTGCGGGTCCGGGACCACGCGAAGATCGCGGAGGTCGTCACCGAGGGAATCAACAAGGTGGACGGCGTCTCCCGGACGGCGACGCACATCGCGTTCCAGTCCTATTCCAGCGCCGACGTCGAAGCGGGTTTCTCGATCGGCGAATAGCTCGCCGGCTATTTGCTGGTGGCCAGACCCGACGTGAGTTCGGCCCACCGTGCGAGCAGCGTCGCGGCCGCTCCATTGTCGATCGACTGCGCCGCCGTCGAGAATCCGTCCGACAGCGCGTCTTCGAGCGTGCGGCCGCCGAGTCCCCGGAACGCCGCGATCGCCGCCGCGGCGTTGAGCAGAACCGCGTCGCGTACCGGTCCGGTCTCACCGGCGAGGAGTCGCCGCGCCACCGCCGCGTTCACGTCGGCGTCGCCGCCGCGCAGTTCGTCGAGCGACACCCGTGCGATCCCGATGTCGCGAGGGTCGAGTCGACGGGTGGTCACCGCCCCGTCCGCTACGACGTGCACGGTCGACGTGGTCGACGTCGTCAACTCGTCCAGGCCGTCGTCGCCCCGCACCACCAGCGCCGAGTTGCCGCGCTGCGCGAGCACACCGGCCACCACCGAGATCAGGCCCGGGAACGCACAGCCGATGAGGCCGGCCCGCGGACGAGCCGGATTGGTGAGCGGTCCGAGCACGTTGAAGACGGTCGGGATGCCGATCTCCTTGCGCGGCGCGCCCGCGAACCGCAAGGCGGGATGGAACACCGGCGCGAAGCAGAAGCCGATGCCGACCTCCCGGACGCAGCGCGCCACCTCGTCGGGACCGAGATTGATCTTCACCCCGAGTGCCTCGAGAACGTCCGCCCCACCGCTCTTGGACGACGCCGCCCGGTTTCCGTGCTTGACGACGCGAATGCCGGTCGCCGCGACCACGAGTGACGCCATCGTGGAGATGTTCACGGTGTTGGATCGGTCACCACCGGTTCCGACGATGTCGACGACGTCGTCGTCGACGGGGACCTTGCGCGCGTGCGCGAGCATCGAGTCCGCCAGTCCGCGCAACTCCTCCGGTGTCTCGCCCTTCATCTTCAGGGCGACACCGAACGCCGCGATCTGCGCGGACGTGGCATTGTCGGACATGATCTCGTCCATCGCCCATTTCGCCTCGTCCACCGAGAGGTCACGTCCGTCGGTGAGCGTGCCGAGGACCGACGGCCACGTGCGTGCCGGCCGCACACCGTCGTTCGTCCCCTGAGCAGTCGGGCTCTGCATCGTCGTGTCCCCTTGTACTAGTGGCGGATCCGGTCCTGGCAGCCTAGTGCCGTATCAGGCAACGTTTGCCTTGTTGACGATTTCTCGTAGTTTTTGGTCGGCGGCGTGGTTGTTTCGCCAGATGATGTAGCGGCGGAT